>DASTBJ010000380.1:0-7631 GCA_035712125.1 Terriglobia bacterium | reverse complement strand
GTAGAGTAAGAAACCTTGAAAAAAATACAAGAAACTTCTTGCCAGCACGATGTCCCCCGGTTAAAGCCACGCCCCCTTATCCGATTCATAGGACTCCGGTACTGGGTGCCCGGCGGACGTTTCGATTCGGCTCAAAACTTCGGATTAATGTAGAATCCCGCGAAAAAGGAGATCATCCCCATGCGTCCGATCCTGGCTGTCAGCGTCGCTGCATTCGTCCTGGCGATTCTGTTATCCGGTTTGCCGGGTTCGCCAATCCTGGCGTCGACGGGGCCCATCCCGCTCAACTGTAACCGCGTTTGCCTGGAGAACCTTGTTGACCAGTACCTGACAGCCCTCGTCGCTCGAGATCCCAAGCGTTTGCCGCTGTCTGCTGATGTGAAGTACACCGAGAATGATCAGGTGGTTCCAGTGGGCGATGGTTTCTGGAAAACCGTGGGCGGACGCGGGAAGTACACTCACGTTTTCTCAGACCCTGAGTTTGGCCAGGTCGCTTACATGGGGACAATGATGGAAGCCGGACAACCACTCCTGATGAGCCTGCGGTTGCGCATCGAACTCGGACGCATTACGGAGATCGAAAGCATTTACTTCAAGCCAGGTGGAGGTGGGCCGAACAACATCGCAGATATGGACAAGCCCTACGAACCGGAGCCCTTTTGGTTCAAGTCTATTCCTCCTGCTCAACGGATGTCGCGCCAGGAACTTATTGCGGTCGCCGACGGCTACTTCACGGGCCTTCAAAAGAACGACGGTAAGGGCATCAACGGGACGGGAACATACCCGTTTACAAACGATTGTCATCGTATCGAAAACGGATCTCCCACAACCAATCGACCTCGCCCAGCCAACGAGGCTCCGGGCACGATCAACGCAATGGCCATGGACTGCATGTCTCAGTTCAAACTCGGTTACTACTTCGTCGTTCAGAATATTCATGGACGTCGCTATCCGGTCGTTGATCAGGAGCGGGGCATCGTCTGGGCTCACGCTGTGTTCGACCAGGGAACTGTCAACTCCGGCGTTCTCTCCGACGGCCGTCCGTACACTTTTAATGGTTTCAATCGACCATCCAGCATTCTGGTGACGGAAGCATTTCTGATCGAGGCCGGCAAGATCCGCCGGGTCGAAATGGTCGGGCCTTCTGCTCCCTACCACCTCAACTCCCCATGGCCCGGAGGCCTTAGCGGGAACTGAGAGTTTTAGTGGCGACGCAGACTCGTAGTAAATCGTTTTCCGCAACCCTGATCCGTTCCGGAAACAAGCTTCACTGGGTGGTCATCCGGATACCCTTCGACGTCGTCAAGATCTGGGGTGTTCGGGGCCAGCTTCGAGTGAAAGGGAACATCAACGGATTCCCTATTCGCGCCTCACTATTCCCGTCGGGCGACGGCCGGCACTTCATGATCGTTAACAAACGAATGCAAAGTAACGGTAAGGTCAGACCGGGAATGGAAGCGCAGTTTAAGATCGAACCCGATACGGAGCAACATATCGTTCCCGCAGTACCGGAACTTGATCGCGTCTTGCGTCAGTCCAAGCCTCTGCAGCGCTTCTATCAATCTCTCTCGCTTTCTACACGCAATGAGATTGCGCGCCACATATCCGGCGCGAAACAGGAGGAAACTCGCCGACGTCGGTCCGAACAGCTTGCGGTACGTCTGATGGAAACGATGGAAGCTGAGATTGAGTTACCTCCTGTAATCCGACAGGTGATGGCGCGAAATCCCCTCGCTGCGAAGGGGTGGGAACGAATGTCAAGATCGCGTCGTCGAATGCACCTTCTTGGAATTTTCTATTATCGGAATTGGGACTCACGGATACGCCGCATTGAGAAGGCAGTAGCGGAGATGGTCGAGCACGCTGAACAGAGAGCGTGACCAAACCTCTCAAGTCTGCGAAGCAGGTCGTGCGATACCGAAGATCCACCAAATCAGTTCCATAACTACAAAAAGCAGCAGAGGTTCCCATGTCAGACCACCCACAAGATGACCGAGCGTGTGCGCCATCACGGAAAAACCAAGCGAATACTCCTCTGCATGAAATATGGTCGGTTGTCCTGTCGCCCATGTGTAAGCGAGAGCGCCAACCTCTATCACCATGTAGGGAAGGATTAGTAAGTACGCGGCATTCAGTCTTTCGCGATGAGCTCGGGTCGTGACCGCAATGTAGACCGCTGCCGCCGCAATCACCGCCGTCATGCTGAAGTATTTGACTGTGCTGTTGGATACACCGATGGCGGTCAATGTGAAGCGAATGACGCCCATGCAGAGAATACCCGCCATGAAGGCTCTGACGGATCTTCTTCTCCACATCAGGGCATCCTGGTCAGGGCAGGAGGCTCAAAAATTCTGTCTTGATCCAGCGCTGCATCCGACGGGTTGCGACACTGATGATGGGACGCTTGCCGGCATAAATCCTTGCAATTCCCGTCATGCCCGGTTTGAGTAAATCGTTCTTTTCTAAGTTCTCGGATCGAACCGTGAACATGCGTTGCCCGTCGACCACCTCGGCCACCGGGGCGATAAAGTCGACTCGAGCCTGAAAACTCTCGTTGGGTAGGCCTCGCACATACAGCCAGACGACACTTCCGGCCTTGACGTCTTCGAGTTCCTTCTCGGGCACCATCAGCTCTGCCTGAAGGGTGTCGAGGTTGACGAGCCGTACAAACGGCTCACCGGCGGCAAGCTTCCTGCGCATCATCTGTTCAGGCCGGCTCGTGACCACCGTGCCATCGATAGGAGCGCGAATTTCGGATTTCAGGATTTCCGCGTTCAGCGACGCCAGGAGGTTCAATCTCGACTGGACTTGAGCTTGAGCCTCGTCGATCGCTTCTTTGCGGTTACCGGCCTTGAGGAGTCTCAGATCGCTTTCAAGCGACTCCAATTCTTTTTTTAAGAGCGCTTCAGTCCCATCTGCACCTTCATTGAAAGACCGGATGGTAGCCTCTCCTTCAGCAATCAAATGCTGTTGCACTTCAACCGCATTCTGCGCCTCCTGCGCAAGCCTTGCGGCGAACACACCCTCGAGGACGCCCTTTCGATAGTTCTCGGCGTCGACAAGAAGGAACTCCAGTCGCGTCTTTCTCTGATTGACAATTTCCGAAAGTCTGGCCCGTTCCTGTTCCGTTCGCCGGGCATTTGCCAGTTCAACTTTTTTTTCAGCAATCCGGGTTTCCAGCTGCTCTATCTCCTGGGGTCGTGGGGGCGCTTGAAGCTTTTCCAGCGTTTTCTGGCGTTCCTGAAGTTCGCCAGAGACGCGTTCAATTTCATTCTTCTTCAGATAGTCTTCGGTTCGCGCCAGCACCTCACCCCTATGAACGCGAACGCCTTCCCGAGCGAAAATCTCGGTCAGTATTCCCGCTGTTTCTGCGTTGACCCAGGTTTCACCCTGGCCTCCGGTGATCTTGAATTCTGCCGGAATCTTCAGCTCCCACGGGACGAAAATCGTGATGAGCAGCGCGGTCCCCGCAATGAAGGCATTTCGAAACTTCTTCACCGCGACATGAGAGACGATAGTCTTGAGTCCGGCCATCGATTCAATCGCGGTCCTTCGCAGGGTCAGTGTCGAAAACACGGCGAAGCCCACCAATCCAGCGGTTGCCCACTTGCCCGTGGCCCAGGTGAAGATCTGGGAATAGACAGCGATCAGAAGACTTGTGGAGAAGATCACGGCACACGCTCCATAGATCAGCTGAGCACGTTCCTCTCGAAAGGACTTTCTCTTCGGACTCTTGCTGATCCAATTCCAGAGAGAGGAGAAAGCTTTGGAACGGAGATTGGGAATCTCAAGATAATCGCTCAGCATGTAATAGCCGTCGAGTTTGATCAGCGGGTTGAAGTTGAACAAGGTCTGAAGACCCGAAAACAGGACGACGACCAGCATGATGTGGTTAATGTACGTATCCGGCTCGGTCACACGCCAGATGATGGCGCAGAGACCCCAAAGCATGAGTTGTGCATAACCACCGGCAAGCGTAACGAACATCCGGTGGCGCCGCTCGGGGAACATCCAGGCATCGCTGACATCGCAATAAAAAGCCGGCGAAAAGTAAATCAGCATGAAGCCGACTTCTTTTACCTGACCACCGAAGTGCCGACAGGTCAGCCCGTGGGAAAACTCATGGTAAGCCGAAACACTGAAGACTATGGGCCACACCATCAACACAGTCCAGACGTTGAGAAGGTTCGGCGTCGACGCGCGCAGTTGCGGCCAATTCAGTAAGAAGATCGCCAGCCCGGACACAATAAGGGCGCACCCGAATATCTGGAACGCAGGCGTGAAAGCCCAACGTGTCCGGGGGAGCAGCCAGTTGAAGATCCGTTCGGGATTGAAAGACGCGACCTGCTTGTAGAGAACGCTGGATCTCTTGTTTGTACCCTCAAGAGTCCCGAGCCGTTCACGGACCTCAGGTGTATCGAGCAGGTCCTTTGATTCCAGCGAAGCGAAAAACGCGGCGATCGTTGCGGAAGAGACCCTGCCGCCAAGTTTCTCGGAGAGCCTGGCAGCGACGGTCTCTGCGTCCGCGGGCTCAATAATCGATTCCACTATTGCGGCTTGTGTTTCCGTGAAACGGAAGTATCGTCTCGCGACCGGATCTTTCACGACGAGATACGACTTTCCCTGATGCTGTTGAGGGGAACGCTGAAGATCCTGACGGAGCTTCACTTGTCGTGGGGTCGGATTGCTCATCAAAACATCGCGGCAGATAATACCACGCGGTCACCTTAGCCCGGCTTTAATGTGGCTCAAAGACACGAAGACCCTGCGAGGGGCTCAGCCTTCGCAGGGTCTTCGAAACGACTCTTATGCTTTCTCGACGTTTTCGGCCTGAAATCCCTTTGGTCCCTGGGTAATCGTGAACTTGACGCTGTCGCCTTCCTTCAGCGTCTTGTATCCGTCACTCAGGATGGCTGAGTAATGAACGAACACATCGCCGCCCGATGCCCTCTCAATAAAACCAAAACCCTTTTTGTTGTTGAACCATTTGACCTTTCCCATTTCTTGGCTCATTACTCAGACTCCTTTTTCGAACAAATACCGCTCTAAGGGATCGTGAACGTGCGGCATTATACAAAAATGGTTTGGGCTGTCAAATTGTGAGACAGCCTGAAATCCGCGCCCCGCGGGAGTTAGCGGGAACGCAGTGTTTCGTGCGCCCGTTTTATCGGGTTTAGAACACGCCGACGGTCTGGAACTGCCGTCAGTACTGGATTTCACACGATTGTGATTCAGGTCCTATGCATCGGAGGACGCTTCAGGAAGTGTTTGGAGGTATGCCTTACTTCGCAAACAGAACAGACTTCTCCGAAGAGAGCAAGTCCGTATGAATCTTGAAACTTCCATCCTTGGCGCGCGTACCGATGACGCGCACCGACATTCCCACTTTCAGTGCGCCTCGGTTAAATCCTCGACGCGCAAGTTCGCCAGGGTTCGCAAGCTCACACGCCCACGTTCGAGCCTTGCCGAGCGATGAATCATTCACGTCCACGAATACATAAGCGTGCGGATTCATCCAATCCACATTCGAGACGATTCCAGTTAACGTGACGGGTTTCGTGCTGTCGAACTCGGCGGAAATCGAATGATGCGCAAAAAGCGGCACCGCGATTGCCAGAGCCAGAGGGATTAGCAGGGGGAGCTGTTTCAGTTTCATGGCGTGCACCTGATGATGCACCCGGGAACGTTTGGAGGTCAAAGGAAGAAAACAGAAGGAAAAAGGCGGGGGAGCATCCCCGTGCTCCCCGCCAGCAATCTGCTAGGAACCCGCTCTAAAGACTAAACCGAATCCGAAACGGATAGTGTTGTTCTGCCAGGCGCTGACGCCACCCGCCGAGTAACGCGTCGGCAGCCAGTCGAACTGAACGACGCGGATATTGATCTTTTCATTGGCGGTGTAGTCGAGTCCTCCGCCAAAGCCCAGCGAAAATCCATTGGCCGATCCGCCGCCGCCGCCAGAGCTGATGTGGTTACCGCCCATAAGTCCATGGACAAACGGCGTCATCTTGTCAGCGCGGTGGTTGTATCGGAGGCCGCCGAGGTACGTATGCATACTGCCGCCGTCCTTGTAATGCCCGCCGAAGTCGCCGACGATGCCCATTTTGGGATTAATGTTGAACGCAAGGGCGCCTTGCCAACCCACGGGCGTCGTGCTGACGCCACCATTACTTAAATGCAATACCGAAAATCCCCCAAAGACTTCGGCCTTGGCCGGATCCTGGGCCCACAAAGATGCGGGCACGAGAACCGCCATAGCCGCTATCACTATCATCAAACGTTTCATTTTGGCTCCTTAAGTGTCGTATATCGTTGTGTGTCGAACCGATATGTGTTTCAAGCAGAAGTAACTCTCTCAAAGCGGCGCCAAGCTCAAGACCGACCCGATTTGGCCATGGGGATATGGTATTGTCAAGCGTCTGGACCTAATTTATAAGTTATTTTGAATCAACGAGTTCTGTCGATGAACATGCAGTCACCATAGCTGTAGAAGCGATATTGTGCCTGAACGGCTTGCTCATAAGCTGCGAGCATTAAATCCCTTCCGGCGAAGGCGGTCACCAACATAAGCAGGGTAGAACGAGGCAGATGGAAGTTTGTCAGGAGACCGGAAATTGCCGCGAAGCGGAATCCAGGAAGGATGTAGAGGTCAACGCTCCCGGTTCCTGGCCGAATTTCCCCGTAACGTGTCATGAGGTACTCGAGCGTCCGGGTCGTCGTCGTACCCACTGCAATGACGTTCCGATTCTCTCGGATTGCGTTCTGAAGCATCCGCGCGCTGTCGGTCCGCACCTCATACCGCTCTGGCCGCAAGACATGTTCTTCAGGGTTCTCCGTACGAACCGGCAGGAACGTCCCGATTCCAACGTGTAACGTCAATGTCGCGATCTCCACGCCTTTTGCCCGGACCCTATCCAGAACTTCCGGCGTGAAATGAAGACCCGCCGTTGGCGCCGCAACGGCGCCTGGGTGGATGCCAAAAATGGTTTGATAACTGACCTCGTCTGCCGCCGTTGGTGCGCGTTCGAGATAGGGCGGTAACGGCACTTCTCCGTACTGGTCGAGCATGCTATCCGCGCATTCCAGTTCCAGAAGATAGAGGTCCGAGCCGAGGTTGTCGCGAAAGGTGCCCGCAAACTCTCCTCTTCCGAAGATCGCGCGATCGCCAGGGCGGATTCTTCGACCGGGCTTACATAACACCTGCCAGCTACCGGCCACACTCGGCTCAGCGAAGAACACCTCCATATCCCTGGATGTGCCGTTCCGTCTTTCAAGTCTCGCGTGTGTTCGCGCTCGGAGGACCCGCGTATCATTGAGAACCAGCACGTCTGAAGGATGCAGAAAATCCGGAAGGCTCTTAAAGCGGGAATCAACGATGCTTCCGCCGTGCGGGTAAACGACCATCATCCGCGCCGCGTCTCTCGGTTCTGCCGGCGCTCGCGCAATCAATTCCGCCGGCAGATGATAGTCAAAGTCAGAAATGTGCATGGAGGTTGTCGTGACACCAATCGTGGAGGCGGGCCCGGTACGCATCACCAGGCGTGGCGCCGCAAGGATCCGCTCCGGCCACCTGTGGGTTTATCGTGGTGATGTCCTTGACGCGCACAATGTTTCCCCCGGCACCATCGCCTCTG
>DASTBJ010000379.1:0-8976 GCA_035712125.1 Terriglobia bacterium | reverse complement strand
AGTCTGATCGACACTCTGTCAGCCCTGCTGTGCTTGATCGCGTTGATCAAGGCCTCCTGTCCCACCCGGTAGAAACACAGAATGATATCCGGCGACAGAGAATCGGGTACGTTTTCCTGCACGAAATCGATGGGGAGATCCGCTGTCGCGAGTTCGCGTTGGAGTTCCTTAAAGGCGCCTTCCAATCCAACGAGCCGAAGATGCGCGGGATGCAACCGGTGAGAAAGGTCTCTCAAGCTTTTCGTGACGGAGGCGACGCGAGTTGCCGCTTCAGCAATCACCCCGTCATTCTCACGGAGCGCTTCTATGTTCATCCGGTTTTTCAATTTTTGCAGGTCAAATTGGAGGGCCACCATCTGTTGACTGACATCGTCGTGTAATTCGCGAGCAAAATACGCGCGCTCGGATTCCTGAGCGCTGAGCAGCTTACCCCCGAGATTTCGGATTCGTTCGAAGCTGCCCCGCAGTTCTGCCTCCGCCCGACGTCGTCTCGTCCGTTGAACGAGAAGGGCGGCAATTAACAGGGACTGAGCAGCCAGGAGCGCTCCCCCGAGAAAGATGTATCGTTCGTAGCGTTGCCAAACGCTGGGCTCGCGGAATCTGACGATGCTGTCTTCCGGCAATCTGCTTTCGTCAATGCCCCATCTTGCGAGCTGGCGAGCGTCAAACATGTTGGCCCTGGACGAGGGCGCTTGAACCGGAATCGCTGCAGGGGATTCACCACCGAGGATCCGCAAGCCCAGTTCTCCGGTAAGTTCTCCGAGCCGTTCGATACTGTAGAGGTGGCCGCCAACGGCTCCTCGACCCAGATATTGATCCGTGAAAATATACACGGGTGCATTAGCTGCGCTCGAAATCCGGGAAATCACGTCGTGTGGAACATACGGACGACCTTCGCCGTCTCTGAAGAGCGATACGAACAGGACGACGCTCTGTGAGGGCAAGTCCGCCACCGTCGTCAGGATGTCTTCGACAGACTTTTCAGTAAGGTAGGTAAAAGTCAACTTTTGGTCAAAGGCCTGGAACTCTGTTCGCGCTTGCTCCATCAGGTGCGTGTCGAACGGTGAATTGCCGCCGATAACAAACAAGTTTCGAGTTTCCGGCTGAAGCCGAAGAACAACGTCCACCGTGGGCGCAAAGACTCGTTGGAGCACGAGACCCGTGACCCGAGGTGGAAGGGTAATGCCCTGCATGTCGGCGGCATCCGCTCCACAGAAGACTGCAGGCACACCGGGGAAAATGTAGTCACCATTCCTCAACAGAAAGCCGAGCGACGGCCCCATCACAGCAACGATCAGATCCAACTTTTTGTTCTGATACTTCTTCAGGTAGTAATCTCGAAGCGTCGCTTCGTAGTGATCGTCAGGAAACTGCGAGAGATTCATCGATTCTGTGAAGAACTGGATGTCGGTATTGCCTTTACCGCTGAGAGTTGAACGGAGGCTTTGGTCGAGGACCGAAAGGCCTGGCAGGGTTTTATCCTCGTCATACAGCAGAAGCACTTGCTGGTGGCGGTCTTGTCCCTGGATGCTAATGCTCATCAACAGGACTAGCAATATAGAGAAGGTTGGGCCCAGGAGATTACCACGGTAAAACCTGGAGGCGCGCATAGCCGCGCATCCTAACATGCCAAACAATTGGAGTCATAGAAACTGCTTTCTTTGTCACCGCCGCGGAGTTCTGAGAAGTTCATTGCGTGTACTTCGACGGCACGTTTGCAAATGTCACCTGGTGTGAACAGACGTTTCGCGACAGAAAAGCAACTCACTAGGTAAAATACGAGTGATGTTATTGCGCGCAGTGGCTCTGCTCGTTTTCGTCTTAATCGCTCTCTTCGCTATTCGGTCTTTGTTCCGCATGCTGCTGGTCCCGACTCGCGAAGCGGACCCGACCACCGGTGCGGAACGCCTGGCCAGGGATCCGGTCTGCGGGACGTATGTGCCGCGTCAGATCGAACTTTCGGTGCGAGACGAATTCTTTTGTTCGGAAGAGTGCCGATCGAAATTCCTGAACCACACTCGCTAAAGATCTCTCCATAGCCCGAACTCACTCCATCCGGAAGACTTTCGAAGGATCCACATGAGTCGCCTTGCGTGCGGGCAGCAGACTGGCCAGCAGCGCCGTTGCCGTCATCACGGCAATCATCGTGACATACGGGAGAGGCGCGTCGGGTTGGACTCCGGGAATCCATCGACCGATCAGCCGTCCGGCGGCGAGCGCCAACAAGCTGCCAACGCCAATACCTGCGAAAATCATCGGAGCTGCCTGCCGGAGGACGAGGCGAATGACGTGTGTGGAGTGCGCACCCAGCGCCATCCTCAGCCCGTACTCGGGAAGCCGCTGGCGCGTCAGGTAAGCGATCACGCCGTACACGCCAATCGACGACAGGAGCAACGCCACACTTGCGAAAACCGTGAAAAGCAACATCAGGAAGCGGTGACGCGCCAGCGAGTTGATCGCGAGTTGATCCATGGTTCGGATTTCGTAAAGAACCTGATCGTTTGCGCTTCCTCGAAGTGCATCTCTCAAGGCCGGCAGCAGCGGCCCTGGCGTCCCGGTTGTCCGCACAGCGATGGACATAAGACCGGAGAACCGTCGCAGCAAGACATCCGGAACTTGCTCGAACGGATAGTAGAGCTGGGCGCGTACGGTGGCGGAGTCGTCTTCGGCGAGTCCCCAGTGATTGACGTGGCCTACAACGCCCACAACCTCCAGCGGATCCGGTCCCATTTCCAGAACCGAGATCTGCCGCCCGACAGGAGATTCATCACCGAACGCCTGGCGCGCCAGCACGTCATCGATGATGACGACCGGACGGCTGTCCAAACGGTCGCGACTGTCGAAGGCGCGGCCTGCGCGCAGGGGGATGCCAAGGGTTTCGAAGTACTGCGCAGTGACGCTGGTGGCGAGCGTGAGTGGCAGCCGGTTCTCATTCACCTGACCCATGCGTTCTGTTCTGAAATGCAACTGATTGTTTCCCGCACGCATCGGCACGGTATCGACCAGCGCGGCAGCTTCCACTCCGACGACGTTCCGGGCGCGGTCCAGCACATCGCGCCAGCTGGCGCGAATCTGCGAGGGATCGGTCAGGATTCCAGGAGAAAGTGCAAAGCGCGCCACCAGCACGTTCTCTGCATCGACGCCGGTCGGCTTCGATGAAAGCTGAAGGAGGGACCATCCCAGAACGCCTGTGGAAACGAGCAGCGCGATAGCCAATGCCAGCTCGGCGGCGACAAAGCAGGCGTGCAGCCGGCGAGAACCGCGCACAACGGTGCGACCACCTGCTCGCAGCGCCTGTTCCAGAGGAATCGCTGAATTCCGAAGCGCCGGCGCCAATCCGAAGAGCAGGCTGCAGGCCAATGACGTCAGCAGAGCGAACAACAGCACCGCGTTGTCGATCTGGACTTCCTGGATACGGGGAAGGTTTCCGGGCCAGTACTGCATAAACGGCACCACACCCGCATACGCTAAACCCACGCCCAGGGCGCCTCCTCCGAGTCCAAGTAAGGCGCTTTCAGCCAGAGCCTGGCGGGCCAGCCGTCCGCGCTGGGCGCCCAGACTGGTACGTACGGCCATCTCCTGTGTCCGTGACACAGAGCGAGCGACCAACAGGCTCGCCATGTTTGCGCAGGCAATCAGCAGAACAAGGGCTACAGCGCCAAACAGGAGCCAGATTGTCGCTCCGGTATTGCCGGTCCGCGGCGTGAGGGATTGCGCGACAAAGCTTCGTCCCTCGTTGGACTCCGGATACTCATTCTCCAGGCGTTGAGCGATTGTGTCGATCTCCGCTGTGGCTCCTTCCTGCGATGCGCCGGGCCGCATTCGGGCCCACACCTGAATTCCCGGATGCGCCTGCCGATTCTGAAGAGCCGGTTGGGCGCTTTGTCCGATCAGGGTGTACAGCGCGATGTCGACGTCGTCCATACGAAAGCCGGCAGGTAAGACTCCGGTGACGGTGTAAGGACGTCCGTTGAAGGTCAGTGTCGATCCGATTGCGCTGGGACTTCTGCCGAATCGACTTTCCCAGGTCGAGTTGCTGATGATCGCGACCGGCGCGCCACCAGGAGCATCGTCTTCCGGACGGAACGTCTGGCCCAGGGCCGGAGAAACACCGAGAATGGAAAACAGGTCGTGCGATACCTCCAATGAGGTCACGTAGTCGGCGCTTCCGGGACTGCTTAGCGTACCGCCAATATTGCGCCAGGCAGCAACATCGAGGGTTTTTGTTTCTCGATTCAAGTCGAGAAAATTCGGATAGGCAAAGGCCCAAAGATTTCCGAACGCTGTCGCCACATCGGTCCTCTCTTGCAAGGCGAGAAGTCGGTCAGGCTCGGCATAGGCCAGCGGCTTGAACAGGACACCATACAGGATAGAGAACATGACCGTAGCGCCGCCAATGCCCAGCCCCAACATCAGCATCGCAACACCCGCGAAGCCCGGATTCCTCTGGAACGCCCTGGCTGCGTGGCGCATATCGATCCACAAGTCGTCGATCCACTGAATCAGAGCCGGCCGGTTTGCTCCTTGCATGGTTGCCTCCAGTCTGTTGACGGTAGCACCCCACAGACCAATCCTGCGTAGAAAGCGCCTATTAGATTCAACAGCTTGGTGGTTCATGAGTGAACTTGCCGCCGCCGTTATGTCCGCCTTCGACATTCAGCGACCGGAAACGAACAATTCCCACTTAACAGATGTCGACTGGCTGGAAGCAGACTTGAGCGGCTCTTACGACTCGCAAAGACTGGACGCATCTGAGTAATGACATTTTCAAGCTCCTTTTGCTACTGCAAAGATTTCTCCGGAGATAGAACCCTCATCCTCCAGCGCACCGCCGTTTAGCTTGCGCGGTTCTTTCTGGCCAGCCTAAGATTCCTTCACTATGCCAGCGAAATTCTGGATCCTTGCGATTGCATTTGCCGCGACGCAGCAAGCGGAGGCGCAGCAGTTTCCGCCGGGGTATCTCGATCCCCTGCCGGTGCTGCAGGCGGCCCGTAAAGCCATCGGTACGGACAACCTTCGATGCGTGACTATTTCCGGCACCGGCTATGCCGGGATGGTGGGACAGCAGCGCCTCAATGACAAGGGCGTGGATTGGCCGCGCGGAGAGCCGCTCGCAAACTACACCCGGACGATGAACTGGGAAACTGGAACCATGAAGGAGGAATTCGACCGGAAGCCGGGGCTCAATCCCGCATCGTGGAAATATGGCGTCGGGTGGATGGGGGGAACGCCGGTCCAGCAACAGCAGCATCAGACCTTCATGGTCAACCGGAACTACGCCTGGCACATGGATGGAACAGGAACGCCTCCCCGGGCGGCGCGGCCGGAGGATGCGGAGATCTGGCAACTCGACATGTGGCTCAACCCCCATGGGTTTCTGAAAGCCGCGATGTTGCCGGGCGCCAATCCGAAAGGCGTCTGGCGCTGGGAACTGGGCGAAATGGGCCGCGACGGGCCGACCACGACTCCGGAGAGAGTCACTGTGGTTTCGATCACCGTCGGCGGAAAGTTCAGAGTAGATGCCACCATCAACAAGGAAAACATGCTTCAGCGGCTGCACACGTGGGTTCCCGACCCCGTGCTCGGCGATATGAATTACGAACACGAATTCACCAACGAGAGCTACATCGATATCGGCAACGGCGTGAGGTTCCCGACGGAATGGCACAGCCACCAGGGATGGGATGACAACTACCAGGCCCAGAGCATCAACGCCGGCCACAACGGTTTCGGCGGCAGCTTCAAGAACATCAAGGCGAACGCCTGCCCCGATCCCGTCGCCGTTCCAGATTCCGTCCGGCAGGCGACGTTCCCGATTCGTGTGGAAACCGAACGGCTGGCGGAGGGCGTGTATCTGCTCGGTGGCGCGTCCCATAACAGCGTCGCGGTCGAATTCCGGGATTTTGTCGCGGTCGTCGAGGCGCCCATCGACGAACAACGCAGCCTGGCCGTGATTGAAGAGGTCGTGCGGCGGATTCCCAACAAGCCGATTCGATTCGTCGTGAACACCCATCAGCATCACGATCATATCGGCGGGCTCCGCACGTACATGCACATCGGCGCCACCATCGTCACGCACACAAAGAATTTCTCCTTCTACACGCGCGATGTGTTGAACTACGCGCCGCGGACGCTACGGCCGGACATGGTTTCCCTGTGGCCGCCGACCGAGCTTGCGGAGGGTTACTACTACGAGCAGGTCACGGAGAACTACGTGTTGAGCGACGGAACGCGGAATATGAACATCTATTACGTGCAGCCCTTGGCGCACGTCGAAGGCATGTTGATGGCGTATCTGCCGGGAGAGAAACTGCTGATCGAGGCGGACCTTTTCGATACGCATGTGCCGCCTGCGGCCACACCGGCAGCAAGGGCTCTCCGCACGCAGGTGCAACGGCTGAAGCTGGATGTCTCCATGATCGTGCCGATCCACGGAAAGCCTGTGGCCTGGGCAGAGTTTGCAAAGGTCGTGCGGTAGATCAGCGAAAGAAAGGTGTTTCCGTCCACCGCCATCTCTGCGTCGTAAAGTAGTACGTCATGCGTCAATGTGGAAAGGATCTGCAGGGAGAGCTAAAAAATTCGTCCTCCTCTCGATCAAGTGCAAGGGTTTGGCCCGCCGAGTAGTTTGCTTCGTCACGGCCATAGCCACGCCGTTTGGCCTTGTGATGGTATGCTTCCGCCTACCGGGCGAGACTGGCACGTCAGAGACTCTCGACGCATTTCGACCTGAACTTCGGAAAGGTGAGGCTTGAAACCGGCGCGGTGGCATCAAATCGAAAGTCTGTACAACCAGGCTCTTGAAATAGACGAGGCCCACCGGGCGGCATTTCTTCGTGAAGCCTGTGGCAGCGATCATGATCTGAGGCGCAACCTTGAGGAGCTGCTTGCGGAAGGACCGAAGGCGGAAAGTTTTCTGGAGAAGGCCGCGCTGCGGGAAATCGCACACGAGTTCGCTGAAGCAGCAGGCTCAATCTCGTCGTCCCATCAATATTGGACCGGCCGGCAAGTTGGTAAATTTCAGTTTCTGTCGCTGCTCGGCATCGGCGGCATGGGCGAAGTGTATCGGGCGCATGATACGAAGCTCAAACGTGACGTTGCCATCAAGATCCTTCCCGGCGAAGCTTCCCTCGATTCGGACCGCATCGGCCGCTTCCAGCGAGAAGCCGAAGTTCTCGCCTCTCTGAATCATCCCAACATTGCTGCGATCTACGATCTGGAAGAGACCGGGGGATCTCTCTTCCTAGTGCTGGAACTTATCGAGGGCGAGACGTTGGCGGAGCTGTTGAAGGCCGGTCCGATCCCTCTCGACGAAGCGTTGCAGATTGCGGCACAGATCCTTGATGCCCTTGCAGCGGCGCATGAACGCGGCATCATTCATCGAGATTTGAAGCCCGCCAATATTAAGCGAACGCCCGAAGGCAAAGTTAAGGTTCTGGATTTCGGATTGGCGAAAGCATTTGCTGTCGAATCCGTGGATCCGGCCCCCGCAAGTCTGCCGACGCTGGCGACGTCGTCGACGCCCGGAATGATTCTGGGAACTATGGCTTACATGTCTCCGGAGCAAGCGAGTGGGATTTCGGTGGACCGTCGTACTGACATCTTTGCCTTCGGCGCAGTGCTGTATGAAATGCTATCGGGACAGCCGGCGTTTCCGGGCCAGACAGACAGCGCTATTCTCGCCGCGGTCATTCGAGCGGAACCGGACTGGCGAAAACTTCCGGCAAGCACGCCCGCGGGAATCCGCCGACTTCTGCGGCGATGTTTGCAGAAAGATCGCAATCGGCGGCTTCAAACCGCCGGAGACGCGAGAATCGAAATCGACGAGGCCGGCAATGAGCCGCAACTGGACGCCGACGTTCTGCCGAGCGCGCAATCCCGGAGACGACTTGGCTGGAGAACGTTGGCGCTGGTCGGATTGATCGTTGTTTTTGCAGCAGTCTGGATCACCAGTGCGGTCGCGCCGGTCGCAGACGGTTCGCTTGCTACTGAGGCACGCCTTGAACTCAACACGGGACCGACCACTGAACCGGTTTCGCTGGCGATTTCACCGGACGGACAGAAGATCGTCTACGTGGCTGGCTCCGAGGGCCAATCCTTGTGGGTACGTCCTCTGGATTCCGCATCCGCACAGCCTTTGCCGGGGACTGACGGCGCTACGTACCCCTTCTGGTCACCGGACAGCCGGTCCATCGGCTTCTTCGCCCAGGGGAAACTCAAACGGATCGACACTGTGAACGGATTCGTTCAAACACTGGCAACTGCAACCGCTGGCCGCGGCGGTGCCTGGGGTCCGGACGGCACAATTCTTTTCTCCGCGAGCGTCAGCAGTCCCATCCTCCGCTTGCCGCCCGACGGCAGTGACCCGGTGGCCATCACGCAACTGGAGTTGCTCGGTCACGGCAGTCACAGATATCCGCATTTTTTCCCGGACGGACGACACTTCCTTTACTACGCCCAGGGCAGTTCGGAAGGCCTCTACATCGGTGATCTCGACAGCCCGGAGAGACGGCTCTGGTTGGACACATCGGACAGTATGGGAGGTTCGGGATGGTTTTCGTCAGGAAAGGTTCTGTTCCTTCGTAATGGAACGCTGTTCGCACAAGACTTCGACCCTGCCCGGCTCGCATTGCTCGGCACCCCATTTCTGGTAGCGGCGCCGCCGCCAGGCAGCCTGCCAATTCGGGTAGTGTCCGCGTCGACTAATGGACGTATCGCGTATCGCCTTGCCCCTGCAGGTGGGGGACCGCGTCAGCTTGCGTGGTTCGATCGGTCTGGCAAGGAGATTGAGAGAGTCCGCGGTCTCGACTATGGAATCTGGCCGCAACTCTCGCGTGATGGCCGTTTCGTGGCGATGAGAACCAACATCAGCGGGAATACAGACATCACATTGCTTGAAGTAGGCGGCACCACTATCCGGTTCACATTCGATCCCAAAATCGACGTCAGGGGCATCTGGTCGCCGGATGGCCGCCGTAT
>DASTBJ010000378.1:0-2187 GCA_035712125.1 Terriglobia bacterium | reverse complement strand
AAACTGAAGCAGATTTGCGATTTCGGGAATCTGTGTTCGTGTCAACAGATCCAGAGCAAGTCCTCGCCGCAAGTGATCGAGTTCCTCTCGGTAGGATGTGCCCCGGCCCTGGAGCTCACGTTGCAGAGAGCGGCTGCTGAGGGCCAGTTTTCTTGCGGTTGTTTGAAGGCGAACGTCACCACGGGAAAAACCGTCGCCCAGAACCCTCCGTACATCGCTCAGGAAGTCGTCTTTGTGAGATTGTTTCAGCAGAGATTGCGCATAGTGATCCAAAATCTCACTGAGTAATGCGTCGGCAGACGGAAGCGCCATGTCCGCAATGTGTTTTTCCAGTGTCATTCGATTTACGGACTGATTGAAGCGCGTGGGGCATCGAAACGTTGGATGGTATGTATCCAGCCCGGCGCGTGCCGGATGCGCAAAACAAACATCTTTCGGGCTCCAGTCCACGCCTGCTGCGAGTCTCAGCCGGGACAAGATCATCGAGAAGATGAACTCCACGTAGAAGCGCGACGGCCCTTCCGGAGGATATCCGCTGAAAAGCTCCAGATGTGTACCGGCTCCAGAGGTCGACAACTGCAGTTCGAACGCGCCGTTGACGAGAGGAAAATTCCGAATGAACTTCTGCAGCGCATCGCGCGGTGTTGCTCCCGTGATCATCAGGTAATCGGCGATTCTGTAAGTTCCAAACGGGAGGACGCTGATGACATGTTCCGCGATCAGCGGATCACCTGTGGCCCGTGCCGCTTTCTCCCACAGGGCGAATGCCTGCTCCGCGGAAAGTCGAGATCCGGGTACCGAAACGAGTTCCCAGGGAATGCCTGCCGCAGTCAATAGATCATCTGTATCAATTCCACGACTTCGGCAGAAATCGAGAACGCCTCGTGACGTCAAGTTCGCAACGGAGACAAGCGGCATGTGCGCGGATTATCCCACGCTGAAAGCAGTCACGCCAACATTCATTGGATTGTTCGCGGTTCAGACTCTTTGAGACGGCACTATACTGGTCGCGTTCCGGACACCTTGAAAAAAAGCAAACGCGAGGTTAAAGCGATGGAAGACAACAGCTACTCCACAGTGTCGCGTCGAGAGTTCCTGGTTGCCACGGCGGCGCTAGCCGCGCCTGCTCTCGGTGTTCGAGCGCAGACGCGCACTTCGTCGTTGAAAGAGGCGTGCAGAGACTTGTTCCTGATTGGAACTGCGCTGGATTTTCGGAGACCCGACGAATTCACTCCCACGGAACTGGAACTTATCAAGTCGCAGTTCAATGCCATCACACCTGAGAACTCGATGAAACCCGGACCCGTCCACCCTCAGCAAGACTCGTGGAATTGGGCTCAGCCCGACACGCTGGTGAGTTTCTCCGGCGAGAACAACATCAAAGTGTTCGGCCATTGCCTGGTCTGGCATTCGCAGACCAACCCGTGGTTCTTTGAGAATGCAGACCGCGAAAAGGCGCTCGGCCGTCTGCAAGATCACATCCATACGCTGGTTGGGCGCTTCAAAGGGAAGATTTCCGGGTGGGACGTCGTCAATGAAGCGATCAACGATGGACCTGGCGCACCGAATAGCGAAAACCTGCGCGATTCGCGGTGGCATCAGATCATTGGTCCGGATTACCTTACACAGGCATTCAAGTTTGCCCGAGAGGCAGATCCGCTCGTGCCGTTGCACTACAACGACTACAACATCGAGAGCAGTGCGAAACATCAGAGCTCTCTTTTATTGCTGAAGCGTTTGATCTCGGATGGTGCTCCCATCACTACAGTGGGGATCCAGGGGCACTGGAGCCTGGGAAATCTCACCGACCAGAAGTTCGAGGACATCGACAGAGCGATCGCAAACTACAAGGCATTGCGCCTAAAGGTGGCGATTACGGAACTCGACGTGACGATGACCGGCCAGGGCGGCGGGCAGTTGGGTCAGCGCGGGGCGGCTATTCCAGTCACACCCGAAGCGCTGGCGGCGCAGGCGCAGGCCTATGCAAAACTGTTCGCTCTGTTCGTGAAGCATCGCGATGCGATCGATCGCGTGACGTTCTGGGGACTCCACGACGCGCGGTCGTGGCGCAGGGGACAAAACCCTCTTGTTTTCGATTCAGCGAGTCAGCCCAAGCCGGCGCTCCAGGCAATCGTCGATGCCGTTGCGAAGGCGAAAGCCTGAGCTGCTTCTTATCGCGGATTACGC
>DASTBJ010000377.1:0-4937 GCA_035712125.1 Terriglobia bacterium | reverse complement strand
ATCCGGAATTCCATACTCTTGGATTCGCTCAACCGGATTACTTTCCTCATGTTTGCATCGAACCGCCACCGTCCGGGCACTTGCACTGCGCGTTGTCCGAGAGTGCCGCGTTGTCCGGGAAGTGGATTTCGCAGAAGAATCTGACCCGTATTGGCATCGAAAACGGCGTTCAATGTACAAAACGAGTTCAGGTTTTGAGCCGTCGTGACTGAAGCGCATTGCGGGTCGTCGTCACTCCTGAGTCCCGATCCAAAGTAGGTTGCGGTGGGGGTGGTGCTTGCGTCCACCCATTGGACTCCTACCGCTTTGAGATTGATTGGACCGACGATGTCGGGGGTTCCGTTTGCGTAGAGCATGTTTTGCGCGCTGACGCTCGTGGGCGCTCCACTGTTGATGTTCACGATCCAGCCGAAATTCCATCCCTCGATGATGCGTGCGAAAACGCCCGAACTGTTTGTAAACAGGGCTTTGTTCGGTCCCAGGGGCAGCGCGAACGAACCATTCGTGCGAAAGTCGTGCGTGCGTGTGTCTGCCAGAACGGCGTAGTCGGGGTGCCGGTCGGTCGGGTTTGTGAAGGTTCCGCCCGTGCCGTTATTTCTGCTCCATGTGTATGTCGCCTGCAAGCCGACTCCGTGTGTGGGCCGGAGCGTTACTTGCGCTTCCAGAGAGTGGTAATTGTTGGCGGTCATCGCGGCGACCATATTGACTGCAGCGAACTGCGGATTCGTCACGATGAAGTTTTCCGGGAATAGTCCGCTATGCCGGAGGATCTGTCCATTCACACCGGCCGGGATGTTCGGAAGGTTGGTATTAACGGTGGCGGACTTTATATAGTTCAACGTGTTCAAGGTTGCGGCGAGGCCTGCATAGTTTCCATTCGCAAGGTTGGTCTGGAAACTCGAGCTCGCCCGCAAGTGCATCCCGGCCGTCTGCATAACGCCATTAACCGGCGAGCCTACCGCGCCGAATGATGTAGTGCCCACGATGTTGATTCCCCTGAACATGTCTTCGAGCACCTGAAGAGCGGGATTGTTGTCGTCGCCGGCGCGCGCGGCGTCGAATGCTTCCTTCAGCCCGTTGTACAGAAAATTCGGCTGATTGATATTGAAGAACGCGTTCCACTGCTTTCTTCCGAGGGTGCCGATGTAACGCATTTCTACTGTCAGATTCGAACGGACGCTTCTCGCGACCGATAGAGTTATGTTCTGCGCGTAAGGATTACGGACTCCGTTCTCGGGGAAAAAGACCTGGTTCGTCCGGTCCGTAAGAGGGACAGGTTGCATTGGTCTGATGATATTGGGCACCGGCACGAGGGATTGTGCTTTCGTGAGATCTAGATAAGCATTCGCGCTGCTGTCTCCTGTATAACGGGCGTTATAGCTGCTCCCGGGCACGTTGGTTTCCTGGGTCAGCGCGTTAGGAACCTGTCCCTGCTGGAAGGTCATCTGGTACCCGCCGCGGATCGTTGTCTTGCCTTCCCCGAACCAGGGAACTTGCCATGCGAAGCCGACGGCAGGACCGAAGTTGTTATAGTCGTTCGCATACCACGGAGTGTCCGGGTTTGGAGAATGCTTTCCGACAAATTCGATTTCCGTCAGCTCCGCGCGCACTCCTGGTTTCATCCAGCCATCGAAACTTCGGCCTGAGATTCCAAACAACGCATTCGACCCGCCAACCGGGAGCGGCATTAAGCCATGAGCTTCGTACGGCACCCCGTAGTATTCCCAGCGGAGACCGAGGTTGAGCGTCAGGTTCTTTGTAAGCTTCCAGTCATCTTTGATGAAGATGTCGCCTTCATTCTGAACCGTGTCGCGGATCCTCTCGGGAAAGGTGAGATAGTCTTCGAACTTGTCCAGCTTCGTCGGGTCCTGGAGATAGTAGAACTGGTTCACCTGGTTCAGCGAACCGGCAAGGAACGAAAGAAGGTTGCGCAGTCGCTGGTTGTTTCCCGACGCACTGGTGCCCGCAAGGCCCGGCATGTTCGTCGTGTTGAATGCCGACGCGGGTATCAGCGCGTTCGGCGCGTCACCGCCGATGGCGCGGGGTATTGAAGTTGTGGCGGTGTTAGAGATCCCGGCGTCGTAACCCAAACTGTGCGTCAATCGGATTTCACCGCCGAATTTAAACGCGTGCCTGCCTCTGCTCCAGCTTAGCGTGTCGGCAAACGACCATAGGTTCGTAATGTCGTGGTAGTTGTCGGTAACCCCGTTGTACACCTGATTCGTCTGGAAGTTCACGCCGCCCGTGCCCAATCCTATCGAGAGCGGATATCCATTGTAATTGGGGAAGAATGCCAGCGCGTCCTCGCCGCTGTCGGGATGGTTGAACGCATTGTAAGTGTTGCCGCCGATGCGCCGCATGCCTGTCCTTGCTTCATTCACGAGCGTCGGCGAGAGAGTGGACGTGAAGTTTACCGACAGTGTTTGTGGATGCCTGAAAAATCTTCCGCGGAACCCGCCGGGCCAGGGTTCATAGTTCGCATTTCCCGCCGTGTCTTCGTACGTGTAACTAACACCAACTTTGTGGCTCGAGTTGAAATTGTGATCTACTTTCGCATTGATCTGCTTTCGGCCCGCGCCGGTTAAAGCCGAGGTGCCTGGACCGACTGCAAAGATGCCTTCGCTTCCGCCGCTCTCGTTTCGAGTCCATCGATGGCCGGCCGTATTGAGTCCATCACCCACTTCGTAGTTGTTGGGCTGCGGCATCTCGCCCAGAAGCTTTGATACAAATCCGGTCGGATCGACCTGGGTGCGGTATTGGTCCCAGGCGCCGTTTGCTGTCGGCGCAGGGCCGACCTGAGCGTTCGAACAATCCGAGTTCATAGTGGTGGGATTCAAGACGGTTCCGAAGGGGCTCACGTGACGAAGCGTGCCTGTGAACGGACTGCCATTGAACGGCGGGACATTCGGGTTGTTCGTGGGTGCAACAGGGTTGCCCAGCACATCGACGACAGCAATCGTGGGAGTTGCGCCGGTGGTTTGCGGCGCCTGAAGATTGTTCCCGTTGTTCCAGTTATCGAAGTACCGGAAAATGCCATTACGGGCGCAAGGGGTCAGCACAATAGGATTTAAAGAGTTGCGTCCGTTCATCAAGGTGTTGTCCCATAACGCAAAGAAGAATGTTTTGTTCCTGACAACGGGACCACCAAAACTCACAGTGAACTGGTGATTGTTAATCCAATCGGGCTTGGTTGGCTGCCAGGCGCCCGTCTTGGGATCGACTTGCCGGTTGTTGCTCCACGTGTTTGCGTCGAATGCGCTATTTCGGACGGTCCAAACGCCGGTTCCGTGATACCGATTGCCGCCGGATCGAGTCATAAACTGGAATTGCCCGTTTCCACGTCCCAATTCCGCATCGACCGGGGCCACGATGATGCGTACCTCGCCGATTAAGTCGGGACTCATGTAGGTCGCGCCTTGAAGGCTCACTCCGAACCGCGCCGCCCCCACATTGTCGACCCCATCACGCGTAATGTTGACGGTGCCAAGACCGCCCAGACCGGAAACCACCCCATTGTTGCCCGCATCATCAGTGAGTCGGATGCCCGGAATCAGCCTGTATAAATCCAACACGTTGTTTGTGACCGTCGGCATTTCGACTACGCGTTGCTGATTGAGGATCTCGCCAACCGACGAACTCGACGTCGCTAAGAGCGTGTCTGCGGGAACCGACACATCGACGGCGGTGTTGACGTCGCCCACACGGAGCGTGAAATTCAAACGGAGCTGGTCGCCATTGCCCAGACGGACATCGGAATACGTGTACGTCTGAAAGCCAGGGAGTTCCGCGCTTATTTTGTATAGACCTGGCAGCAAGCTGGCAAAGCTGTAGGTGCCCGACTCATTCGTTAGAACTGTCGTCGAGACGCTGGTTGCCGTATTTATTGCCTTCATCGTCACACCCGGAACCAGCGCTTTGCTTGGATCTTCAACCGTGCCGCTGACGGTGGCATACGTGGATTGGCTAAAGCTCGGTGTACCTAAAACAAGAATCAACAGAAGTACTGTGGCACTTATCGTCTTCATTTTGCCCCCTCGCATGGTTTTGTTTCGTCTGCGCACAGAATTCCGGCCGCGCAGCGGCACTGGTTCGGGGGGGGGAATCGAAATTCCGCTTGGACGATGCGCATTAGCATAGCTAGTCACCGGGGCCGTGTCTATGAATCGTAGGGGGGCAACAAGGTTGAGTTGATCGCCCGAGCTCAACCGTTGCGGAGCCAGCGGGTGAAGCGGGAAAATAGCGGTCATGCCGGATCGTGACCGCTTCTCGTTACGCGGCCCCGTAAAACTCTGCGAACTTCGTCGGGTTGCAACTTCACGCGCATGCGGGCCGGATGCGTGCAAAACAGAAGAGCGTATCGACTGGATGACGGTAGAGTTTCGGCAGGATGGCCTTCTTATCCGACTCCACCAAAAGGAACCGGATAACGAATGGACCAGCTTCTACGAGTACGACGGCAATAGCGATCGGCTGACAGTCGAACGTGTCAAGCGGACCGGACACGTTACGGTTGCGCGACAACTCGAGTACGACTCTGCCGGCAGGCTAGTCCGTGTCATCGTGCCGGACAAAAACGGCGAGGAATACGTCGCTGAAACCTATGACTACGATGCCGACGGCAGAAGGCACAAAGTCCAGACTATCGAGCCGCTTGTCCCGGCTGCGAACTGTGGGATCTTCTTCGGAGTGGAAGGATCGAACCTTGGCTTTGGTATGCCTGGTGTCGCGACTATCACATGCAATTACGATGAACGCGGCCGCCCAGCCGAACATCTCGGCCATGACAGCGGTGGAGAGTTACTTTCGCGAATTGATCTTGTCTATGATGAGCGGGGCAACCTTATCGAAGAATCCTCCAGCTATCAGAAATTTCCTCCTGAGATCACCGCACAATGCAACGCGGAACAGTTAGAGACGATGCGCAGGCTTTTCACCTT
>DASTBJ010000376.1:0-4111 GCA_035712125.1 Terriglobia bacterium | reverse complement strand
CCTAATGGCCGGTGTGCGTTATCCCGACAATCGGCTACCACTGTGAACTTGGCTTCCCATTCCGGCAGGTAGTCCGATTCCAGATAGGCGTTGGCCTGCTGGAGCGTCTTGACCCCAGCTACTCGCAGGCCCTTCACCAGGCGGTCCTGAGCGGTCTGGAAGCTGCGCTCGACTCTCCCCTTGGCCTGTGGGGAATGCGCCGCGATCCAGCCTATGCCCAGTTCTTTCAAGGCCCGGCCGATCTGCGTGGGTGGCAGCGGCTCGTCTCGCGGCGCGTGATTCTTCTTCGGCGTGGTCAGGAAGATGCTTGCTTTATCGGTGTAGAACTCTAACGGCCTTCCATAGCGGCGCAGATATTGCTCCAGCACCGCCATGTTCTCCAAGGTCGAGTCGTGCCGCACGAAGCGGGCAAACAAGCGGCTGGTGGCGTCGTCAATCATTTTGATCAGGTAGAGTTTCTCGCCGCGCCCTTCCAGCCAGTCGTGCTCGCTGGTGTCCCACTGCACCAACTCTCCCCACCGCTCCCGCCGCCGTCTCCACATGTGGATCTGCTCAACAGGTTGTCGGCGCGCTCGCCACAGGCCCGCGTCCTGCATCCATTTCCGCACCGTCTCCTTGCTTACTGCGATTCGATGCTTTTTGGCCAGGTATTCACTCGCCAGCGTCGGCCCGAAGCCGCGGTAGACGTCTTGTTTCAAAATCCCGATCACTCCCTGTCGTTTTTCATCCCCGATCCGCCGGTTGGATGGCCGCCCGCGCAGCCCATGCACGACAGCTCCATCACCGCCCGTTCGCATTTCCGCCAGCACTCGCCGCACTTGCCGTTCGCTCACCTCCAATTCCTCCGACGCCTGTCGTTGCGTGATCCTCTTCTCCTTGGCCTTCCTCAATGTCACCAATCGGTCTCGATCGGTCTGCGTCATCAGTAGCTGTCCTTGGTTTTCCAACTCCCAAGGGTCCTCCACGTCAATAGGACATTTCTACTTTGCTCAATTAGGACATTCTCACTTTGCCGCGACACAAGGTTCTATGAAGCTTGACACGTCAAATGGCCGAGCATAGAATCCTGTACAGCACAAGATCTCTCGCACGATACGTGACACTCTGAAGGAGGCCAAGGTTGCCTGATCGGCGTGCGTTTACAAAAGCTTTGGCGGGGAGCGCCCTCACCGCGGCCAGCGCCTCCAGAATTTCCGGCGCAAACGGTCGAGTCCGGGTTGGCCTGATCGGATGTGGAGGGATGGGAACCGGGGTTTGGCGAAACTTTTTGGCGCAGTCCGACGTTTCGCCGATCGCGGTTTGCGATGTCTACGATCCATTCCGTGAGCGGGCGGCGCAGGCGGCCAAAGAGAAGGTTTCACAGTACCGCGATTTTCGCCAACTGCTGGATCGCAGCGACATCGACGCCGTGATTGTCGCCACTCCCGACCACTGGCATGCGCTGCAGACGATTATGGCGTGCCAGGCCGGCAAAGATGTCTATGTCGAAAAGCCTCTGTCCCACACACTGGCCGAAGGCCGTGTAATCGTAGACACCGCGCGTAAGTACAAACGTGTTGTCCAGGTCGGCGCGCAACAACGCTCAGGCGAGCACTACGCCCGGGCTGTTGACCTGATTCGCGGCGGAACCTTGGGGGCCGTTCACAGCGTCAGCGCCAACTGGACTCGAAACATGATGCCCGGCTTTAAGCCGCGGGAGTTGAAGTCCGGCCTGACGAGCGCGCTCGATTGGGATCTCTGGCTCGGACCGGCGCCATTTGTGCCCTTCGATCCAATGCGCTTCGTCTACAACTGGCGCTGGTATTGGGATTATTCGAGCGGCCAGATGGCGAACTGGGGGGCGCACAGCCTCGATATCGTTCGCTGGGCTCTCGGCGCCAAAGCGCCTACGGCCGTAACCGCTATGGGCGGCCGCTACGAACTCAAAGACGGCGGCGAGACCCCGGACGTTCAACAGGCGATCTACACTTTCCCAGGTTGCTTGGTAACCTGGTCGGCGTGCGAGATCAGCGGATTTGAGCCCATCCGCTATCCCGAAGGCGATCCGAGAGCGAAACCTCTGCTCGAGTTCCATGGGACGAAAGGCAGCATGGTGCTCACCAGGCGGGGATTCTGGATCACCCCGCAAATCTGGACTGGAGACGGACAAGATCCGAATATACCGGCAATGCAGCCGCTCAGTGTCGCCGCCACCGGCTTCCCTCACGCGCGCAATTTCCTGGACTGCGTTAAGAGCAGGAACCGGCCGATTGCGGACGTCGAGGAAGGCCACCTGACGGCTGCGATGTGCCACCTGGGGAACATCTCGACCAAACTGGGCCGCACTCTACGTTGGGATTCCCAAAAAGAGGAAGTCATCGGAGACAGCGAGGCCAACCGGCTGTTATCCAAGTCATACAGGAAGCCCTGGACGCTCGGCTGATAGGCGCACTACGGATTGTCTATGAACACAAGACTGATAGTTGCCGCCGCACTCATGTTCCTGCCGGTTCATGCAAGTGCGCAGATTCTCTACGGCTCGCTGGTGGGCAACGTGAAGGACACGAGCGACGCCGCGATTCCCGGCGCCGAGGTGCGCGCCGTCCACGCGGAAACTAACCAGACGCGCACAACACTGACCAACGACTCGGGCGGCTTTACGTTCGCCAATCTGGCTCCCGGCACTTATGAAGTCAGTGTTTCGCGCGAAGGGTTTCGTCCTGCGCGCAATACCGGCGTTGCCGTGACGATCAATTCGGTGTCGCGCGCTGACGTGACGCTGGAAGTTGGAGCCATTACCGAATCCATAAACGTCTCGGCGGCTACCGCGGCCTTGCAGACAGACCGCGCCGAAGTGCGAGCGGAACTCACTTCGAAGGCCCTGACCAACCTGCCGGTGCCGCCCGGCCGGAACTATCAAGGACTTTTCGTTCTAATCCCCGGCTTCACGCCCCCGGAGAACCGCCATTCGGTTCCTGGAAACCCGTCGCGCGCTCTGGTTTTCAGCGTCAACGGGACGAGCGCCCAATCGAACAACACGCGGATCGACGGCGCCTCCAGCTCGAACATCTGGCGTCCGGACGCGGTGGCCTACGTGCCCGCGCTCGAATCGATCGAGACAGTGAATGTGGTCACTAATTCGTTCGATGCCGAACAGGGACTGGCCGGCGGCGCCGCGATTAACGTCCAGATCAAGAGCGGGACAAACTCGCTGCACGGTTCGGCGTTCGAGTATTACAACGGAAATCGTCTCAAGGCGCGGCCGTTTTTCCTTCCGGCCAGCGAGCGCAAACCGAAGGACGTCTTCAATCAGTTCGGCGGGACGGTGGGAGGTCCGATCGTCCGCGACAAGCTGTTCTACTTTTTGAGTTACGAAGGCACTTACAACCACCGGTTCGCTTCCGCCATCGGCTCGGTGCCCACGGCGGCGATGCGCGGCGGCGATCTCAGCGGCGCGCCGGCCGCCCGTCCCATCTACGATCCCTTTACAGGAAGCGTCGACGGATCCGGACGAACTCCCATACCGGGCAACCAGATCCCGGTCTCGCGAATGCCGGCGGCCGTCCAGAAGATACTACCGCTCTGGCCGAATCCGACGCTGCCGGGGACTCAGAATAATTACTTCGCGGCGGGGCGGTTTACACTCGACCGCAACACGATCGATACCAAGGTCAACTGGAATGCGACGCCGAAGCTGAACATGTATGGCCGGTACAGCTACCTGATGTTTGAGTCGGCCAACCGGCAGTTCTTCGGAGACCAACTCGGCGGCGCGCCGATCGCCGGCGGACAGGCTGGTTTCGCCCAGGGCCATAGCACCAGCTTTACGGTCGCCGGAAGCTACGTCGTTCGTCCGAACTTCCTGATCGATGCCTATTTCGGATATACCCGCGCGGAGGCGGACAGCCGGCAACCGCGCTTGGACGAAAATATCGGAAAGGACTTCCTGAATCTCCCCGGCACAAACGGTACGCGGTGGTTCGAAGGCGGATGGCCGCAGTTCAACATTGCGAACTTCACCTTGTTCGGCGCGCCCAACGGGTTCCAGCCCAATATTCTGAACGACCCGCAGTATCAGTACGTGGTTAACGCCAACTGGACCAGAGGCGGGCACAACGTTCGTTTCGGGATC
>DASTBJ010000375.1:0-6224 GCA_035712125.1 Terriglobia bacterium | reverse complement strand
TGCCTGCCTGTCGAACCTTCAGCAATTCCGCCCCGTAGGGCGTGAGCGGAAGGTCTTGAGCCACGTTAGCGAATCCGGCAACGGGAGGTCCTGCCGGTGGCGGTGTGTCCGCGCCGCGCCCTCTGGCGCCTCCGGCGCCGCCTCTCCACAAACCCGAAAAATCGGGCTTGCCGTCCGCGGTGCGTGGAGCAGGCGCATTCATATCCGGCTGGCCGGCGGCGTTTCTCGGAACGTTGGGCGTGGGATAGCGCGCCCACTGCGCAGACAGGGATAGCGCCCCGCCCGCGAGCATTGCGGCCAGACACGCCGCGCTGAGGGTCACTTTCATTTGCTTCTCCGGTTGCAGAAAGCCGGCGTATTATACCCGACGAAAAGTGAGGAACCTATGAATCGCGCTTGCGCCTTTGCGGTTGCTGCAACATTCGCGTTACTGGCCAGAGCCGCGCCGACCACCGCGCATCATTCATTTGCCGCCGAGTACGATCGAAACAAAACAATCAAAGTCACCGGCAGTGTAACCATGGTGGAGTGGACAAATCCGCACGCGCGTCTTTATGTCGATGGCAAGGACGAAACGGGCAAACAGCAGGTTTGGGACTTCGAGCTCGGTCCTCCGAACGGCCTCATGAGAAACGGTTGGAGAAGGGACTCGCTCAAGCCAGGTCATCAGGTTGTTGTGGAGGGCTTCCGGTCAAAGACGTCCGACGTCGTCGCGAATGCCCGCTCCGTGAAGCTTGCCGACGGCCGCCAGGTCCTTGCCGGCTCTTCGTTCGATACAGGTCCGGTGCAGTAGCTCAAGCACGGATTCGGACATCAAAAACGAGATTAGGAGACAAATCATGCGAGCGCTTTCCCTGATCACACTGTTACTGCTGGTAGCTGTTTCGGTCGGAGCGCAGGCTCCGGCTTCTGGCTGGGTTACGCTGCTGGATGGGACCACCCTTAAGGGATGGAACACCATCGGCAATGCCAACTGGAAGGTAACGGATGGAGCTATCGAAGCTTCGAGCGGCACCGGGATGCTGGTCTCGCCTGTCAGCTATTCCAACTTCGAGTTGACCGTCGAATTCTGGGTCGATGCGCCGGCCAACAGTGGCGTATTCCTTCGCTGTTCCGATCCGGCGACGATCAATCAAAACAACGCGTACGAAGTGAACATTTTCGACAATCGCCCGGATCAGACCTATGCCACCGGAGCGATCGTGGAGGTCGCACCCGCATTGACGCCCATGAAGGCAGGAGGCAAGTGGAATACATTTGAAATCCGCGCCGAGGGGAACCATTTGACCGTCGTGATGAACGGAACGAAAACCGTGGACACCAGGAACGACAAGTACGGCCGTGGCCCCATCGCCCTTCAATACGGAGCAGGAGTGGTGAAGTTCCGCAGCGTAAAGATCCGCACTCTGTGAAACGACTCCCCGGGTGACGTTGACCGAATTCGTGCGCACGAATTCGGTCAACGTCACCGAAATCCCTGTTTATTGCTTGGATTGGCGACGGCGCCAGATCAGTCCGATCAGGCCAGTACCCGGAAGGACGAGTGAAGTCGGTTCCGGCACGCCGGGAGGGAAGACTTCGTCTGCCGTGCCCTGAACACCGACAGTAAAACCATTCCAGTTCTCGCTGGTGAGGCTTCGCAGGTCACGGAATTGAAAGCCCTCTGAACTGTAAGGTTCCGTGAGGCTCTCCCGTGCCCAGGAGCCGATACTCGAGCACTCCGCCGGTGCCGATAATTCCAAGGGGTCTTGAACTTCCACAAGACTTCGCCAGTCCTGGCGTGGACGGCTTTCAGCCATCCTTCCATGGTCCCGTAGAAAACCACATCACCTGCAGCCGCCAGCGCGCCGCTCCAGGCCGCCAGACCTTCCTTAATGCCCCAGACCTCTTCCCAGTCGGACTTCGACACCTTCGTAATCCATGCAGAGGTTGTTGGTCGGAACATAGAAAAGGTTGGTCCTGGGCGAGTACGCAACCGGCTGCTGGTTCTTCCCTCCCATAGCTGACGGGCAAATGTCTTTGGTGTTCTTGGTTGATGACGTCTGCTTCTCCGGCACTTCATTGGGCCAGCCTGTTTTGAGATCGACCCCGGTTGCCCAGTTCACATGGACAAACGGTTCCGCCATCAGCAATTCTCCGGTGGCCCGGTCGAGCGTGTAGGAAAAGCCGTTTCGATCAGAGTTTACGAGCGCTTTTCGCATTTGACCGTTGAGTGTGAGACACGACTGCGATTCCGGTGTGTTGTAAACTCACCTGAGCATGCCGACGGTCTCGCGAGTGGGTCCATATCGGTTCTTCTAGCGACCGAGATGAGCCACCGCACGTTCACGTCGAGCGCGATGATAAAGTCGCTAAGTTTTGGCTTCGCCCTGTCAGGCTCGAACGCAGCGGCGGTTTCTCCAGGCGAGAAATCAATCGAATCCAGAAATTGGTCGAGGAAAACGCAGAAGCTTTGGTGAGGAGTTGGAATGAGTACTTTGAAGGTTGAGGCAACTGAAGCAAGAGGTCAGCACGTGAAAGTGACGGCGGACACCCTCTCAGTTGACCTCACTGACGGCAGAACAATCTCTGTGCCCCTTGCTTGGTTTCCAAGACTCCTGCACGGTTCCATCTCGGAGCGAAACAATTGGCGTTTCATCGCTCAGGGTGAGGGCATTCACTGGACCGACTTGGACGAGGACATCAGTGTTGAAGGGCTCTTGCTCGGCCAACAATCGCGCGAAAGCCTTGCATCCCTCGAAAAATGGTTGCACACCCGACACAAAAGACGTGCCTCGCGTCGAAAAACGCCTAACAAGGGCATGCAGCCGACGACGCACAAGACGCGCCGCCGCTGATGCCTAACCGTTGGGCCGCTCTTGCAAGTCGACTACGGCTCGCACGCCATAAACGGATAGAACGGAAGTTCCGATTTTGGAGGTTACAGGGATGGGAATCCTTAAAGCGCAAATGATGAGAGAAAACGAGCTGAGCATAGTGGGCAAAGTTCTCGTGAGCCTAGTCGTAGTTGCGGTGTCAGTCGGCGCTACCATCCGTCTCGGGCGAGGCGAAGTTCGCCATCCCGAATTACTCTGGATCGTGGCTCTGGGTCTCATCCTGTTTCTGGTCGCCAAGCTCTCGGTAATTCTTCGAGGAAAGTGGATCAGTTTCGGGTCTCGTTCCATGACGGAAGCCATGGGGAACACGTACCGTATCGGCTATTGGCTGATGATCGTCGGAAGTCTATTCATGTTTGCATGAACACGAAAGCATGGAGATCCCTTTTTCTGAGTTCAATGGATCAACCCCGCCTCCACAGACGGCCCAACCCGGCGCTGCGCCAATCGGCGCGCCGTGGCGGCCATCGACAGTGAATCACTCGATGAGGTGATTAATACAGCGATTCGTGCGGCAGGGGATGCGGAGCGGTTTCGAACGCCAAGTTCCATCGGTAATATGTCGACAGCCTAAAGGATTTTTTGGCGTCCAATCTCCACCCGATCGCTTTGTGCTTGCCGGGCGAGCGATGGTGACCCGAGGCAACGATGTCTTAGTGGTGGAGACGCCACATGGAGACCATATCCTTCCCGGTGGGCGACGCGAGGAGGGCGAAACTTCGCTATTCTTCATCTCCAATATGAAACGGCGATGCCGCAAAATGTTGGTCGGGTGATTATCCCGACCTGCTCCTTAGTCTGCGAGCCGCAGCCGCATCGTCGCCCAGGTTTTCATCGAAGTCTTGATGCTGGCGTCCGCGGCGGCGGGCGTGGCTCTCGTGCTCGCCCCGAGGGTAACCAAAATGTTGAGCTACGTCGTGCCCGGCAACCGCGCCTTCTGGATAAGGTTCGGCCTCTCTTACGGGACCATCCTGTTCGCCACTGCCCTTGCTTTGCTGGCCGCGCTGATCGCGGGCGCGATTCCCGCTCTGCGCGCAACCCGACGCTGGCAACTCGCCGGGGGGCTCCGTGCCTTGAGTCGTCACTCCGCCCCGCGGCTCGGAAAGACGTGGACTGCGGTGGTTGTGGCACAAGTCGCCCTATCGGTGGCGGTGGTGCCGACGACCGTGGAGTTCATGTGGGACTCGCTGCGTCCCGCCATCCTGGGGCCTGGATTCGCGGTCGATGAATTCCTCACAGCACGACTGGCGATTGACGCGAGCGAGGAGCCCGCAGCCGACGCTGCCCGCTTCAGCGCTCTCCGCGCCGAAGTAGTCCGGCAACTGGAGGCCGAGCCCGGAATCGCCGCCGTCACGATGTCCGAGTTCGGGCCGTTCGAGGAGCGCGACGTAGTTGTCGAGGTCGATTCGGCGGGTACCGGTAGCAGCGCCTCACAGGACCGCAAATCCGTGGGCTTCAACCAAGTGGACGGCACGTTCTTCCGTGCTTTCGGGATCCCTCTGCTGGCCGGACTGGGTTCGGATCCGGCGATCCGAACGGAGGAGCCATCCTTGTCAATCGGAGCTTCGTAAACCGTGTCCTGGCCGGTGGAAATCCTCTTGGGCGACACGTGCGCGTGGTCAATCGAAACGGCCCGGTGGCCGGGCGAAACAGCCCGGCGGTCGCCTACGAGATCGTCGGCCTCGTGGGCGACCAGTTCGCTTGCCTGCGATCTCCATGACTTCCCGGCGGGAAATGCTGAGCGAGATTGACGACTTGGTCAGTTCAATGTCCACAGCGTCAGGGTCGTCACGTCCTTAACCAAAACACGATTGCCGGAGATCGCGGGCTGTGTCCAGGTCTCGTTGGCTGACACGGTATAGCGCTTCAGTTGTTCGAAGGCTCCCTGGTTGGCGCGGAAGACCACGAACTCTCCGTCGTTCTCGAGACTCAGGACCAGGTTGCCGGCACGCGCAATCGAGGCATGCGCTCCCTGTCGAGGGTCGGATGTCCAAAGCGTCTTTCCAGATTTCGCATCCATGGCGTAGTACTGTCCGGAGTTGCGCCCCGACAGCCCGAAGAGCGTGTCGTTAACAACAACCGGGGTTGAGAAACGCAAAGGCAATTCAGTGTTCTCCCACACTTGATCGGTAGTCCACCGGCCGTTACTTCGCGCCACGCTGAAGGCAAACAGCGGTCCTGTACCCGCGACAATGATGGTCTGTCCGTGGACGATGGGTGTGATGGCATTGGAGGCGAACTGATGTACGAGCGGCCGCTCCCACAGCAGCGCACCCGTCCCTGCGTCGACGCCGACGATCTTCTTCTCCGTTGGCGTGACCACCTGACGAACGCCGTCGAACACAGCAACGATGGGCGAAGCATACCCCGGGCCGTCGCCACTCCAACTCCATCGCACATCCCCGGAGTTGAGGCCGAACGATGTCAAGGCGCCACTACCCAAACCACCAACATGAAAGATCACTGAGTTGCCTTCGACCAACGGCGAGAACGCATGGGACGTGTATTGCATCTCGGGGCCCATGCCTGGCTTCTGCCAGACCTGTTTCCCACTCGCGGCATCCCACGCAGTCACTGTCCCTGTCATTCCTATCGAGTAGAGACGGCCCCCGAAGAAGACCGGCGTGGACTTCGGTCCCGGACCATGCTGCTTGGTCGCCGGATTCATGGTGAATGGGGCAGCATATCCGGCCTGCCACACCACTTTTCCACTCTCGACATCGAAGGCCGTCATGGTCTCGTTCTCTCCGAGACGAGAGAATTGGTAAACGCGATTCCCCACAGCCAACGGCGTGGCGTAGCCTGTGCCTACGTCCACAGTCCACTTCTTGACCAGAGTTTCAGGCCACGCCTGTGGCGCATTGAACCCGGCTAGCACCCCATCTCGCGCTGTGCCACGCCACTGCGTCACGTCGGACGACGGGCCCTGCCACGGCTGAGCAATGAGCGGGAGAGACAGGATCAATAGGACGACGACCAGTAGTGGACGCATTACGTTTCCTCCGTTGAACTCAAAATCTGGACCGTTGATGTTACGACGCGAACCGCGCTGAGCATCGCGAAATCTTGTTCCGAATCATGCTAGAGTCGCCGCCGTGAAATCCTTGCGCCCGTTGGGTTTGGTACTTCTTCTGACGTTCGCAGCATGCACGCCGGATCGCACTGGACTAAACCGGCTCGGTGAAAGCGATAAAGTACCCATTCGGATCCTGTACCGCGAACTCGCGCATGCCGTAGTCCATCACTTCGGGGCCCCACGCAAAATCAACTCTCCCGCGGAGTTCTTCGGCTAGCCTCAAAACACTCTCCGGGTCAATGTAAAACGTCCCGCTGCAAACCGGCGTCAAT
>DASTBJ010000374.1:0-2950 GCA_035712125.1 Terriglobia bacterium | reverse complement strand
AAAGCGACCTTGCTTGCGCGCAGACGGGGTGGTGCTATTCAAAGAATTTCTTGTCCAACACCACCCCGGCCTTCGGCCACCCCTCCTCGGCTGAGGAGGGGAGCTTTGCGCTCTTCTGAAATTCAAACAGCCCACTACCCGAATTCGTCATGGCTTCGATCTGCGCGGCGAGGTTACTCTACTTGCCTTATGACGCGCTCTGTTGTTCGTACACGATTTGCTCCAAGTCCAACCGGCTACATTCATATCGGTTCGGTCCGTACCGCATTCTTTAACTGGTTGTACGCGCGCAAACATCAAGGGACCTACGTCCTGCGCATCGACGACACCGATCAGCAACGCAATGTCGCCGAGGCGCTCGCTCCTATCCTGCACGGTTTTCGATGGCTGGGCTTGAACTGGGATGAAGGCGCTGAAGTCGGCGGGCCTTATGGTCCGTACTATCAGTCGCAGAAGCAGCCGCAATATCAGGACGCGGTGCGAGCCATCGTGGACAAGGGTCTCGCGTACTGGGATTACGCAACCGAAGAAGAAATGAAAACCGAGCGGCAGGCTGCGGAACAGGCGAAACGCCAGTTCCAGTACAGTCGCCGATGGATCGCCGAAAGCGCGGCCGACCGTTCGCGGTTCGAAGCCGAAGGTCGTCGCGGAGTCGTTCGTCTGAAAATGCCGCGTGAGGGCAAGTGTGTGTTCGACGATCACGTGAGGGGACGCGTCGAAGTCGACTGGGCCCAGGAGGCTGACCACGTGATTCAGCGGTCGGACGGCTCGGCACTCTATAACCTTGCGAACGTCGTTGATGACTTCGACATGAAGATTACTCATGTCATGCGGTCGGCGGAACACTTGTCCAACACACCGAGACAGATCTTCATGGCGCAGGCGCTGGGCTATCCCCTTCCGGAGTACGCGCACTTCCCGGTTGTTGCCGAACCCGGCAGCAAGAACAAGCTCAGCAAACGCAAGATTGCGGATTATCTCAAGCATCCGGATTTTAGAAAGTTGTATGAACACGGCGAGCGGATTGCGAAAACGCTCGGCATGGCGACGACGCCGGATACCTTTAATCCCGTGATTGTGGATTTCTATGAGCAGGTCGGCTACTTGCCGGAGGCGATTCTGAATTACATCGTTCTGCTCGGTTGGTCCCTGGACGACAAAACGGAGTTTCTGACAGTCCGGGAATTGACCGAAGCATTCTCACTGGATCGGGTAAACAAGTCGCCGGCCAGCTTCGATGCAAAAAAGCTCTTCGCGTTTCAGGAACGGTATATGAGCCTGAAGCCGCTGGAAGAGAAGGTCGAACTGACGCGTCCGTTCATAAAGAGAGCGGGGCTTGGGGATCGAAAACTGGCCGAAGTCGTCGCGGCTGCCGCGGACCGCATCAAGGTTGCTGGAGACATCCTGGACTATGAGGGGTTTTTTGTGTCTGCCGATCAGGTTGTTTATGACGAGGCTGCCTTTGAGAAGCGCCTTCGCGTGCCGCCGGAAGCACCGGGCCTTCTGAAGAAGTTTGCAGCGGTTCTCGTCTCGGTTGCGCCTTATGAAGCGCCCCAGATCGAAAAGGCGCTGCAGGATTTCGTTCAGGTTGAGGGCATTGGCCACGCACAGATTATCCATGCGCTCCGAATCGCGGTTACGGGCAAAGCCGTTGGGTTTGGACTTTTTGAAAGCCTTGCCATTCTGGGACGCGAAGAGTGTCTGTCGCGGATCGAACGCGCGCTTGCCCGCCTGTCCTGAGCGACCATCCATTTAGAGGAGAGTTGTCCATGAGTAGTGACTGGATTGATGTGATGAGGGATCTTGGACGGGACTTTGCGGTCCGAGCCACCGATCATGATGCCAATGATTCCTTCGTGGCCGAGAACTACGCACGACTGCGCGAGCACAATGCGTTTGCCGCAGGTGTTCCAGCAGAACTGGGCGGAGGGGGCGCTTCGCACGAAGTATTGTGCGAAATGATTCGAGAGTTGTCCCGCCATTGCGGCTCGACGGGTCTCGCCTTTTCCATGCATACCCATTTGGTGGCCACGATGGCCTTCGCCTGGCGCGCGGGAAGCAAGATGCCGGAGGCCATGCTGCGGCGCGTCGCCGCGGAAAAGCTCATCCTGGTATCCAGCGGCGGATCCGACTGGCTGCCGGGATCCGGGAAGCTCGAGAAGGTGGAAGGCGGATTTCGATTCACTGCACGCAAAATCTTCAGCAGCGGTGTTCCAGCCGGCGACATCCTGATGACGACCGGTGTTTACAACGATCCAACAGAGGGTCCAACCGTCTATCACTTTCCGTTGTCGTTAAAGAACGAGGACGTGAAAATCCTTGATACCTGGCGAACCCTCGGGATGCGCGGAACAGGATCGCATGATATCGAAATCAAAGACGCGTTTCTGCCGGATGCGGTCATGCAGGGAGTGCGCCGGCCCGCGGGAAAATGGCATCCCTTCATGCACACCGTTGTCCTGGTTGCGCTGCCCGTTTTTTACGGCGCCTACCTCGGTGTTGCCGAGGCAGCGCGAGAGATCGCGCTCGGGATCGCCGCGCGCAAGAAGGACGATCCGCTCGTTCCATTGATCCTGGGTGAGATGGAAAACCAGCTCGTTTGTGCGCAAATCGCCCATGCGAGCATGGTTGCGTTGACCGCAAGTTCCAAACCCGGGGTTGAGGCAACCAATGCCATGATTTGTCGCCGCACGATTTTCGCCAACGCGGTAATCCGCGCTGTCGAAAAGGCGATGGAAGTCAGTGGTGGTCCAGGCTTCTATCGATCATCCGGCCTCGAACGGTGTTTCCGCGACGTTCAGGGAGCCCGGTACCATCCGATACAGGAAAAGCCGCAGACGCGTCTGACAGGCCGCATCCTGCTCGGCCTCGATGTTGATGGTTGATCGTCGCGATGCTTCGGCGATTCCTTTACGCCACCGTGAAGTTCCTTACCCCGATCGATTTGTCA
>DASTBJ010000373.1:0-5474 GCA_035712125.1 Terriglobia bacterium | reverse complement strand
GGGCCCTGTCAACGATGCGTATATGGAGGAGTCGGCAGACCGGTCGAATAAATTTTGAAATTGGACGAATCCTGCATTTCAAATCCGAGATCGGAAATCTTAGATTGGACCGGTCCAATTTGAAATTTCCGATCTCGGATTTGGAAATGCAGGATTCGTCCAATTTCAAAATTTATTCGACCGGTCTGCCGACTCCTCCATATACGCATCGTTGACAGGGCCCTTCCACAGACCTAAGATCTCTGCCGAACTGACGGAATTGTGCCAATGCCCTCGAAACTGGAGCGGTTCTTCGACCTGCGACCAGGAGATCTGCAGCGCGGAACCCTCCTTACGCTTTATTTCTTCTGCGTAATCAATGCCTATACGATCGGGCAGGTTATCCGCGACGCACTGTTTCTCGTCCATTTTGAACCGCGACAGCTACCCTACGTGGATTTCCTCGCTGCGGCTCTGGTCGGTGGTGTTCTGGCTGTGTATTTCCGGATAGGCCGGAGAATCTCCCTTGTCCACCTGCTTGCGGCAACGCTCTGCTTCTTCGCCGCGAACGTCGCCCTGTTCTGGTGGATCGTCACATTTCATCACGGTCAGTGGCTCTACCCTGTCGTCTACGTCTGGGTAGGCATTTTCGGTGTGCTGGCCATCAGTCAGGTGTGGACCCTTGTGAACCTCGTACTAACCGCGAGAGAAGCCAGGCGGCTCGTTGGTTTTATCGGGACGGGCGGCATTATCGGGGGAATCTTCGGGGGGTTTCTGTCTCGCATTGCAACGCGATCCATGGGAGCCGAGAGTCTGTTTCTCCTGATGGCCGCATCGATCGCGGCCTCCGCCGGCCTCGTCTTTGTGATTGCGGCAAAAAATGGCGGCCTGGGGGCCGCTCTTGGCGGAGCTCCCGCAATCAGCGGCGAAAGGTCTGCGACGTTGCGGGAGAGTCTCCGCCTTGTGCTCTCTTCACACCATCTGCTTCTGATCGCCGCGTTGATCTGCATCTCCTCGATTGCGACCTACATTGTGGGCTGGCAGTTTCGCGCAATTGTTAACGATGCGTTGCCCGACAAGGATGCAATGGCGGCGTTCCTAGGCACGTTTTATGGAATCACGGGCACCGGAGCGATGTTAGTTCAGCTGCTTCTGACGCCAAGACTGCTACGACACTTTGGCGTCCGCATCGTTCTTTCGATCCTTCCCCTGGCGCTCATTGCAGGAGCGGGAGCGGTTATCGTTTCCGGCGCGTTGTGGGCTGCGACATTTCTGAGAGGAACCGACAAAGTGATTCGGATGTCGGTGGATAGCACGGCCCTGCAGTTGCTCTACCTGCCTGTTTCGCCTGAAGCCAAGGTGCAGGCGAAGTCTTTGCTGGATACTGTCGTTCTCCGCGGCGGCGATGGCATGGGAGCAGTAGCCGTTCTTGCGCTCACGGCCGGCGTCGGACTGGGTCCGACCCAGCTGGGATGGGTTGTTCTGGTGATGCTGGTGCTCTGGGTTGTCATTGCGCGTCAGGCGGGGGCTCAATATGTGACCACGCTCGGGGACTCGCTTCGGCAACATCGTCTCGACGCCGAACGACTTCAAGGATCGCCGCTGGATCGATTCGCGACGAAGATGCTAATTACAGGCCTCCGCACGGACGATCCCGCCAAGATCCTCTACATGCTCGACTTGCTCGAAGGACAGCGATGGAAAGATGCCTATACCGCCATTCGGGAACTTCTGTGGCATTCGGCGCCGGAGGTTCGCGCGAAAGCAACGTCTATCCTGCGACAGATGGGGGATATCAGTGTCCTTCCGAGAATAGAAGAGCTCGTGGTCGACCTACATCTCAGCGTTCGAACCGAGGCCCTGCTGTTTCTCGCACAACACACCGGCGTTGACCCCCTCTCGCGTATAGAGAACCTCGGAGACTTTCCGGACTTTTCTATTCAGGCGGCCACCATGGCGTTCCTCGCGCGATCCGAGGATCCCTCGCACTTTGAGAGTGCACGCCTTATTCTCGAGGGCATGATCAGCGACCACGAATCAACGGGCCAGCCAGGGCGGCTGGAAGCGGCTCGCCTCATCCGAATACTTCCGGACACCTTTGCCGCTTCGCTCTGTCCCCTGCTTGGGGACGACGACCCGGACGTCTTGCGTGAAGCGGTCCGGACGGCCGGCGAACGCCAGGAATGGGAATACGTGTCACCACTGATTACTCTGCTTGGCAATCCTCATGTAAAGAGCGCTGCAGTGAAGGCTCTCACTGAGTATGGGGAAACTATCCAGAGCGTTCTCCCCGGTCACCTTCATGACAGCACATTATCGCTGGAAGCCAGAAGGGAGATTCCCGATCTGCTGGTAACAATCGGAAAGCGTGCGGCGCGTGAGCCGCTTTTGGCAAACCTTGGTCAGCCCGATAACATTCTACGGTTTCGGATTATTGTGGCTCTGAATAAGCTTCATGACCTTTATCCCGATGTGCAGTTGGACTCAACGACAGTGGAGTCGGTACTGGCGTCGGAGATCATGCATCACTATCGGACCTATCAAATCATGGACCGGATGGAACCGCATCGTCAGCATCAGTCTTTTGATGTACCGCTCCAGAAGTCGATGCATCTTGAACTCGAGCGAATCTTCCGCCTCCTCAAGATGCTTTACCCGAAGCAGGACCTTCGGAGCGCGTTTGTAGGCCTGGAGTCTGGAAACAAGGCCCATCACGATAGTGCACTGGAATTGATCGATAACACGCTCAAGCCTTCGATTCGACGCCTCCTTGTCCCACTCGTGGACAGCGAGATCAGCCTGGCCGAAAAGGTTCAGCTGGCGAATCGTGTTCTTCCATCCACCATAGATTCAAAAGATGACGCTCTGCTGGCTTTAATGGACACCGAAGATCCCTGGCTGAAATCCTGTGCCGCTCATTTGATCGGCATTCTTGGGTTGCAGGAATTCAAGGCCACCGTGGATCAGTGGGCCAGCGACCGTGATCCGGTTCTGCGCGAAAAGGCGCAAAGAGCGCAGCAGCGGTTGGCGGCGGCGACCTGACATGGACGACAATCGATACGACATTCTGCAGGAACTCGGCCGTGGTGGCATGGGGATTGTATACAAGGCGATGGACCGCGAAACGTCTGAGTTTGTCGCCCTCAAGGTCCTGAGGCGCGAAGTGGCTGATGACAAGTTCATGATGCAACGGTTCAAGAATGAGCTCCGTATCGCCAGGAAAATCACCCACAAGAATGTCTGCCGCATTTACGAGTTCACACACGTCAAGGACGGACCGTGCATATCAATGGAGTACGTTGAAGGTGAAACCGTTCGCTCGCTGCTCAACCGCATCGGCGCATTCAGCGTGCGAAGCTCACTGGAGATGGTTCGGCAGATCTGCAGCGGTTTGCGCGAGGCTCACGCCCAGGGAGTGGTTCATCGCGATCTCAAGCCTGAAAACATCATGATCGACCGCGAAGGCGGCGCCAAGATCATGGACTTCGGTGTTGCACGCATCTTTACCGGGCATTCCATGACGACGCTGCATGCGATTGTCGGAACACCGTCGTACATGGCGCCCGAACAGGTTGAGGGCCGCGAAGTGGATCATCGGGCGGATATTTACGCCTTAGGCTTGATCGTCTATGAAATGCTTACCGGCAAAGAAGCCTTTAGAGCGGATACCCCCATGGCCGTTGCCTATAAGCAGGTCCACGAGACAGCCGAACCTCCCCGCAAAGTCGATCCCGGCATACCCGATGCTGTGGAAAAGCTGATTCTTCGCTGCATGGAAAAAGAACCGGAACGAAGATTCCAGACCGTTACTGAGCTGGAACAGGCCCTCGGCGAATTGGGTTATGGCCGGCCAACACCTGCAGAGCCGCCGAGACCAGTTACGGATCGCAAGCAACGAACGACTTTCATCATGGCCCGAAAGAGGGCACGCCTTTTGATGGCATCCATCCAGGTGATGTATCTGATTTTTTACTCTCTTGCGCTCTATCATCTTGAACGCGTGGGAGAAATTATGCAGGCGAGTTTCCTCGTGCCTGTGGAGACGGCCTTACGAGTTGTCAGTGTGCTGGCCATGTGGGGAATCGCCACCCGGGTCTACGTATTATCCGCGCTGGCGTTCGATCATCCCGACTTTCCAAAAAAGTTCCGCTGGATGTTCCCGTTCCTCTGGCTTCTGGACAGTATCTGGGCGGCCTCGCCGCTATTGCTCATGGACGATGACAAACTGCGGTTCGGGCTGACGATGGCGTTCGTGGCCCTGCTGGCCTACGTCCCTTTCTCGCAGAAAACGCTCGTGGAGAACATGACGCTGGAAAACGTTCGTTAGCGGCTCACCCCACCTTCGAGCGCGCTCTTGATGCTGGTCAATGTCTGCTCGAGCGATGAGGCGGTGCGGCCGACGACGACTCTTCTCACTATCGAGCCTTTCAAACCCGACAGACCATCCTGCTCGGAGCCCATAACCATGATCAGATAGAAGCCCGGCCGTTGCGGATCAGTGCTACGAACGCAGAATGCCAGATCCAATGCGGTTTCGAAATAATGACTGGCGTAGAGCTGCTTTCCTGCAACAACGTACGCAGGCTCACCGGGCGTGCTGCTGCGGACGGTAATCACGTGCACCACACGTACCGTCGGCTTCAGGCCGAAAGTGACCTTTTCCCATCGCACCATCTCTTCAACGGCCGCAGGTTTGCCTGCGGGATATTCCAGAAGGTAGCGATGCAAATCGGGCGTGTATTTAGGCATCGCCTTCGCAAAGCTCAACAGGTCTTTGAATTGCCTGGAGACGACCGTCGGATCATCCTTGTCGTTGTATTCGCCCAGAGCGAGGTTGCCGCTCTTGTGATACGCGGTGAGACGTTCGACCATGGTCCGGTGCAGCGCTTGATTCAACTGCTCGCTGACGTTTGGAGCCGACCAGTTGATGCTTTTCTGCAGATCTCCCATGCTGCCGGCCGGCATTTGAATCTCACAGTCTGTAGGTTTGCAGTCCTTTAGCGAGTCGATATCTTCTTTATCGAGAGATAGTCCCTCGAGATCGGAAACCTGCGGAGGATTGCTAAACACGCCGACGGCCTGATACTCCGAAAGTTGGCGCAAGCGTTCAATGTCGTTCGCAAACTTTACGTAGGCCTCCGGCGTCGCACGAATGAACACGGCGCCAAGCACAAAAATCTCATCCGGCTTTCGTGACTCGAGAACCTTCGCAACCGGTTTGCCACTGCGGATTTCCGATATCTGGTCAGTGCTTAACGTCACACCCCGAAAGAAGGTCTCCAGCTCGGACTCCGACTGCGGGCTGCTTCGCATGCTCACTCCGCCCACGCCGATGAAAAGAGTCACCAACAGGATGTTGCGAATCATGAGTGTTCCTCCAGTTGCAAACGATCACAATAAGGCGCAAGGGATCGAAAAGTCGAAAACTTCTCGTTATGACTCCGGAGGAAAGATCTCCTCCGCCTTCACCGGAGGAAGGCGCCGGCGCATCAGCC
>DASTBJ010000372.1:0-5766 GCA_035712125.1 Terriglobia bacterium | reverse complement strand
AATCGGAAATCGGACGAACGGAAAACTCAAATCCGAAAGTTCAAAATCTCAGATCGGACTTGTGCCAAGCTTGGTCTACACGTCCGAGATTTGAGATTTTGAATTTTCGGATTTGAGTTTTCCGTTCGTCCGATTTCCATTTTCTTTCACAAAAACGGGAAACAACGGGTCTGAGCCCGTATCTACTCCAACCCCGTCTTCAGGTAGCTCACATACCACCCGACGATTCTTTCAATAAACTCAACCGTCACCCGTGGGCACGCGATCCCCGTACCCTGCAGCGCCTCCAGCGTCCGGCTGCAATCGAACAACGGCTCACCCTGCAGGTACATATAGTAAAACGCCATCTGCTTCTGAAAAGCCGCTTCCATCCGCGTCGGAGGGTGAGCCTCAAACGCGCTTTGGTCGACAAGTTCGACGCCTGTCACTCCGAGCAGACGGCAGATGTGCGGCAGCCAAAGGTTGTTCGGAGTCGGATGGGGATTCGCGAGATGGTACGTTCCGCCAGCGCTGGCCGCTTGTCCGCCGATGTGGACCATGCCGTTCACCACGTAGTCAATGGGCACAAAATTCAGCGTGGTGGTCATCTTGCCGAGCACGCGCACGGGCAGGTGCACCTGTCCATTCGATACGCCCTTCCGGCGAAGTCTTGCAGCGCCGGCGAATAGTCCGCGAATAAAGGCATAGACCCCGTGAAAGTGTGTCGCTCGGCCCGTCACACTGTCTCCGATGACAATGCTGGGCCTGTAGATCGTGCTCGTCACAAGTTTTCGATCATGGACGTCCCCGACGAGCAACTCGGCTTCACACTTCGATGCTTCATACGCATTTCGGAAACTCTGTCCCGTCTCAACTTCCGACTCCTTCGCAAGTTCTTTCGTCCCGGCGACGTACGCCGTGCTGACGTGATGCAGGCGGCGCAAGGGCGTCTGGCAGACCAGATCCAAAACGTTCTGCGTTCCACCCACATTCATCCGGAAAATTTCTTCGCGTTCTTCGTCGGTGAAGGAAAGTGAAGCCGCACAATGCCATACGGCATCAGAGTTGGACGCCGTGCGACGAAACGTCTCCTCTGCGAGCCCAAGAAACGGCTGGGAAATATCTCCTTCCAGCACTTCCAGGCGGTCGAGGTGCTCGCGAAGGCCTTCCGTCGACCCTGCGACATCGCCAAGCACTCCAATCACGCGATCGCGCGCGGATGTGTTCCTGGCGCCGCGAGCAAGAGCGGTCACATGATGGCCGTCTTTGAGCAGCCGGTAGGCGAGATGACTTCCAACGAAACCGGTAACCCCGGTAACGAGGTCACGCCGGGACATGCGCGTGCAGAATCCTCTCGACGATTTCTTCTCCGTGGCTGACCTCATAGAACGCAGCCAGAGAACTTCGGATTCGATTCCAGGCATGCCGGCCCAACCCGACAACCTCCCCAACGTCACTCAGACGCGACGCCACAAAACCGAACTCGTAATGAGCCGCCGCGTGAAAGAGACCCGTTTCCTGCGGCATCAGTCCGCGCAATCCGAGAAGGAGAACAGGCACCCCACAGGCCAGCGTTTCGTACGTAGACAGGGCGCCGGGCTTTGTGAGCACGAGATCAGACCCGGCGATCAGGCGATGGATGTCGTGCACAAATCCAAAAAGGCGCGTTTTGGGGTGAGGTGAGGACCCCAGCCGCTGACGCAGGGCTTCATTGCGGCCGCACACGACCAGGATGTTCGCATCAGGCGCCGCCTTTCTCACGGCGTGATACACCGGCAGCAGCGGTCCGCCACCGCGGGCGCCGCCATTCAGCAGAATCGTCGTGCCATGGTCCAGCTTCATTTCTTCATGGAAAGCTTCGCGTGCCGCGCTGGTGATCGGTCGGAACTGAGTGCGGACCGGCATCCACACCCGCTCGATGCGCCATGCTGCCACTCCCATTGCGGTCAGCTCCTGCAGCGCTTCGTGTGTCGGAACGAGGAATTGATCGACCCATGGAGAGGCCCAGCCCTGCCAGAACGGCGGGAAAGGATCTGTTAAGAAGGTGTAACAGGGAATGCCCAGAGCTTCCTCTTTAACAAACCTCTGGATGAAATGGTTCAGCATCGGATGGACCGACAGGATCGTGTCCGGCTTCTCCGAGTCCAGAAAGTCGCCGATGAATCGCCGCGCATTGGTGTAGAGAAAATTGCGTTCGTTCGGGCGGCAATGGTCCACCAGCCAAAAGTAGTTTCCCATCCGCTGAGGGCAGCGTTTGAGGATCGTGTTGTAGATGGAACCGAGAGTCCTGTTGACTGTGCCGGACTCCTCGAGCGGCTTTCGGACTGAGACCTGCAACCCTGCAGCGCCGGCCGCCGCTTCAAGCGCGCTGGCCGCGCTATTGTGTCCCTCTCCGGTGTCAGACGAGAGGATGAGCAACTTCCCCATAAGGCAACACGGCATTATGCCATAGAACTACAGTTCTCGGGTCCAGCGGACGATAAGACAGGAGATGGGGGAAATCTGGCCAAAACTGACCCTGGTATGGTTATACGAGGGCGAGGACGCGGACGAGCGCCGTAAAGCCGTGACCGGACTGGACTATCCCTATGTCGAGTTCGTGACACCGGATCGCGACCACCCTATCGAGCAGCTCAGCGAACTGATTACGTCGGACGCCGAAGTGTGCATGTTCTGGTCGGACGACGGGAAGCCCGTGGGATCCGATTTTCTCAAGCAGATGGTTCGACCGCTCATGGCCCGTGGGCAGTCCGGCGCATTGATGCACCTCTGGTCAGGGAACGCCGTGGTCTTGCGGAGAATCGCTCTCGAAGCCGTCCAGAAGGGCATGTTCCGGCTTGTCGGGAATTCCTTCATGAAGCTTGCCATTTTCTTCCTTGAGGTCGGCTCTGAATCGCGCGGAGTTCGATCGCAGGTCGTCATTTCCACGACCGAACAGCTTGTACCCCTTTCCGGAGAGCCCTACGGGCGGATCTGCTGAGGCAGGCGGTTTTGAGTCGTTTCAGAATTTGTAGAACTGCGGATCCGTCCCCGTACGCATTTTGTAGATATAGAGAATCTGACCGAGGTGATACGAGAAGTGCTCGACGACGTGATACACCGCCTGCAGGGTTGAGACGTCGTACGTTTGAATCTTCAACCGACCCATGAGCTGGCCCGCTTCCAACTGCGCGAGCGCGGCATCGACCTCGGCGAGAACCTGCTTCAGACTGCCCATCAACTCCGTCTTCGGAATAGGTCCACGAGCGGCGAATTCTCCATCTCTGTTCCGCTTGAATTGAGCGCCGCCGATCGAAGCCACGATCCATTGCCGGACGTTTCCACACAGGTGAAGCACCAGATTGCCGATGCTGTTGGATACTTCATTGGGACGCCACCACAAGTCTTCATCGGATAGTTTCTCCACGCAGTACAGGAGTTTCGGTAAGAAGTCATCGCGAAGGAAGACCCTCGATGCTTCGATGAACTCCGATTCGGGCGTTCTGGCTGTCCCGCTTGTCGATTCCATGTGCACCAATATACCTTTTAACGGCCGGAGGGTCTTGTGTTGAAGTCTGTTCTCGGCTCGACCGAAGTCCGTCCGCGGAATAATCCGTCTGTCGGCGCGCCCGCCTCACTCGTTCCCATCGTCATCACACTGGCGCCTGAATAGCCGGTGTACCATCAGAACAATGGATGCGATCTATAGAAGCGCCATCAATAGCGAAGTGCCGCTCGCGGCTGCCGGCGAGTTCCGGCCCGTTTCCATTGGACAGATGGATGTCTGGCCACCGGTTGTCCTCGCACCCATGGCGGGCGTGACCAACTATCCCTTCCGCACCGTGTGCCGGGAGTTTGGAGCCGGCCTCTATGTCAGCGAGATGATCAACGCGCGCCCGCTCGTCGACGGTGGGGGAAAAACACTCCGGCTTGCGGATTTTGGCCCGGAAGAGTCTCCACGAAGTCTCCAACTTTATGGCACCGATCCTTATTACATTTCGGAGGCCGTCAAACGGCTGGTCGGCGAGGGTCGCATCGACCATCTCGACATGAACTTCGGCTGTCCGGTCCCGAAAGTGACACGTCGCGGCGGAGGCGCTGCGATCCCGCTGAAACCGAATTTGCTGCGCGGCATTATTCGCGCGGCTGTGAGCAACGCCCAGCACATTCCGGTCACGATCAAGTTTCGGACCGGCGTGAATGAGAACCTCATGACCTATCTCACGGCGGGCCGAGTCGGGGAAGACGAGGGTTGCGCTGCCGTTGGACTGCATGCCCGGACAGCCGCTCAGCTCTATCACGGCCACGCCGACTGGGAGGCGATTGCGAAACTCAAGCAGTCCGTGAGGACGATTCCTGTCCTGGGCAATGGCGACATCTGGGAAGCGGAGGACGCTCTTCGCATGATGCGGCAGACCGGATGCGATGGCGTCATTGTCGGACGCGGATGTCTCGGCCGGCCCTGGTTGTTCCGCGATCTGGCGGACGTGTTCGCAGGTCGGGCGCCTTCAAATCCGCCGGATTTCGGAACCGTGCTCGAGATCATGTTTCGTCACGCCCGGTTGATGGCGGAGTGGTTCGGTGAACGACTCGGACTGGTTTCGTTTCGCAGGCACGCCTCGTGGTACACCAAGGGGTTTCGAATGACTTCAGAGTTGCGGGCTGGACTGGTGCGGGTGGAATCGCTCGAAGACCTTCGACAACTCTTTGAAAATGCCGAACGCGATCAGCCATTTCCGCCGTCGGCGATGCGCGTGATCCGTGGCAAGACGTCAGGCATGCAGAAAAAGGTTTCGCTCCCTCTGGGCTATTTGGACAATCTCGCGGACGCAACGCCTCCCGATGGCGGTGACGAGGATATGGGGGACGGCGGATAGACGGACTGAAAGGTTACTCGGAGAGCTCCAGTACGCCGGCATAGTCATCAAACGCGCCGGAACGCGCCGACTGGATCACGTCGAGCACAGGGGACCACATCTGCGAGCGAGGGCTGAAAAAGCTGTTGGCCGACCCGAACCGCCTTCCGCGTCCCGCCGCAAACCGGATAAACGTACTCGAGGAGTCCAGGGGGATTGTGGCGACATTGTTGTAGAACTGCTTCCAATCATCGCCCTGCTGGAAGAGATACATCTCGACATTCGATGTGTAGAAAACAGAAAGCGCCGCATCGTGCTCCTTCAGGTAACGTCCTACCGCTCGCAGGGCCTTTGGCCCGGCGAAGTCGCCGACCAGCGGAATGATCAGATTTCGGCGCTGGATATCCTGCATTCGGGCGAAGGTATCTTCAGCAGCCAGGAAACTCCAGTTATGTCCGCTTCCGTCGGTGTCGGTCATAAGCTCCCGGTAGGTCGGCATCCCCAGCGTGCCCTGGTAATACGACCCCAGAAACGAATAAGTCAGATCGGGACCCGATTGCGAAAACTTGCTCATGACATACCGGATCTGCATGTCGTCTTCGCCGGTAAGTGGAAACTGATGGACATCTCGCAGGTGAGAGAGAACGCGCTCCAAGTTACGTTCCAATAGCGCGTCGTCGGCTTCTACGTTGTGGTATGCCGCAAATAGTTGCCGGACATCGGTCTTCGCCGAAAGCCCTTTCGGCCGGGGTCTCGAAAACAGCGTGGACACAAAGTCCGCGCGGTCTTTCGAAAATTCGAAGGCGGCCTTGTAGAGGAGGTGTTCCAGCATGTTGAGCCGGCGAATATCGATCACGAAGCTGACCTTTGGCTGGAACGCGAGAACATAGGTGAAGTTCTGTTCGGGGCCGACACCGAGATAGACCCCTCCGGGTTTCACGCGTTCCTTTAC
>DASTBJ010000371.1:0-7636 GCA_035712125.1 Terriglobia bacterium | reverse complement strand
CTGTTCCAGAGCCTCCGCCGCCCGACGGAGATTCCCGCCGCCGGCATCAATCAACGCACGAAGCCTTGCGTTGGCAGGAGACTCCGTCGCTGAAAGAAGGAATACCTCAGCATTCGCGCGCGTTTGCCTGTATCGCGTGCTGTCGAACTGTGATGCCCGGGATCGAAAAAACCTCCCGCCGCCTAATCGAACTTCCGACAGACCCCGAAGCAATGGCTCCTGGACCAACAGCCGGGAACTGGAAAACGCCGGCGCCAGCACGGCGACCGCCGCGAGACCCGCGACCAACAGGATGAGAACGTGGTTAGATCGATGGACCATGCGGCGGCATTTCGCGGGCGATTACACCCCGATCAAGAAGCACAGAGTGTATGGCCAAAACGGCATAAAACTGTTTCCACGTTTGGGCGCGACAGTCGAACCTGTCCCAAGGTTCTTCGGCAGCACGTCAAAGCTGGCATTCGCGGGACGGATCAGATACGGGTTGTAGTGGGGGAAATGCGCCGTGAATGCGTCGATTCCGGAAAGTGAAGCCGGATCCTCAGGGGAGTATTCCGCGCGCAGTTCCCTCAGGGTGTCCAGTTCGATAGGTCTTTTTTGTCCGGCCGACTTCATTGCAGCGCCGGATGATAGTTCTATTTTCAAGGTTTCTGCAATCCTGCGCGGGCGAAACGTCTCTATTTCCCGGCCGTTGTCCACCCGCACGAAAGTGTAACGGGTTGGGCTGGTTTCGACGGCCGAGATGGACCGGATTGCCGCATAAGGAATGCTGATCACGGTTGGGCATTCCTGGACGCGCGAACGGACGTTGTTCCCATACAGTTCCTGCATGCGGATGAGTTCGGGAATGTTGTAGCCGGGCCGGGCCGAAGCGCGCGCGGACGTCTCCACCACATAACTTCCCTTCAGGTTCGTCAGATACTGGTTGCCTTGTTGCGGCACCGTGGCAAGCGTTGCCTTGTGGCCATGAGCCTTTGGCAGGCCGATGCGCAACATGGTCTCGTCCTCAAAAGAAACGATCATCAGCCCTTTGGCGTAAAAGGACGTTGAAGGTTCGGCAGCAAGAGCCGGGTTGAAGCGGGCCATGGAAGCCGCGGCAGTCGCACTTCCCATGACGGTCAAAAAGTGGCGTCGGTTCATCTGAATCTCCTCTCTATTGCAGTCCCAGTTTGGATAGCTGTGTCTTCAATCCGTTCTTTCAGTGACGAAGACCAGGCTTTTCTTCATAAAGACGTACAAGGGGGTATTTCTTCATAAAGTTTTTTTACTGCCAGAGGCCTTCCGTCAGGTGGGGGGACAGCGTTTATGGTCGAGGGAAGCCGTTTTTCAAAAATTTCAAAAAAGTTTTTAGGGTCTGGGGCTCCATTTTACGACTTACGTAATAGGGAGGCCAGTCGTGAATAGTCAAAAAGACACCTTGGGCGGAGAGTGCCTGACTGACGACCTGATTTCCGGATACCTGGAAGGGACACTGACGCCTGTAGTCAAGGCGGCGTGTGAGGTTCACCTCGTCGGCTGCGATCGCTGTCGCGTGAACCTGGCGACACTGATGCGCCTTTTGCGGACGGAGGTCGGGCGAGACGAGAGTGCTGAAACCGAGCTGGCTGTCGCAGAGTGGGATCGACGGATTGTTGCCAAACCGCGACGAGGGTGGGCGACGGGAACGTGGAAGCGGGTTTATTCGGGTTTCGGCATCGCAGCGATCGTCGTTCTCGCTGTGTTCGTCAGCCGTTTACCCTTCCGACAACCGACGGCTGAGGATCTGGTACAGGAATACCTGCACAAGAATCGACCTTTTAACGCGCAGATGTCGAGCCAGCCTTACCTCGAGCTGGCAGCCACACGAAACCCGGGCGTTCGGCCTTCCTATGAGGGGCTCGCGGAGGAGATGGTCAATCGGTCGGCTGACGCCTACCGGATGGGGCGTCTTCATCTCGCCAACAGGAATTTCGACAGCGCCGTGCCGTTACTTGAAAAGGCCTCTCAAGCCTCCGGCGCTGCTTCCGAAGTCCACAACGACCTCGGAGTGGCTTATCTACAGAGAGCTCAGGGCGGGGACTTCGAGCGAGCCAGGCGTGAATTCGAGCTCGCCCTTCGTGCAGACGATACGTTCAAGCCAGCGGTCTTTAATCTCGCTCTCCTCTATGAGATCAGCGGGTTGACCGAACAGGCAGAACATCAATGGAAGCGCTATCTCGAGTTGGACTCAGACACGGGCTGGGCTGAGGAAGTGCGCAATAAGCTCACGCGAAAGGACCTCGCGAGGTAATGACCGACACCGGCAGATTTCCATCGCGAGTTGCCGACGGCGAGATGTCTTCTGCCGATTTGTTGCGGGAGTGTGGCCGGCGGCTCACCGATGCAAATCTTTGGAGGATTTTCCATGAGCGGTTTCACCGGCAGATCACGCTCTATGTCATTAGGACCATCTTGATGCTTCGTGGAAAGACAGAACCCGCGCTCGTATGCGATCTCGTACAGGATGTCTATTACAGGCTGTTGAAAAACAACGGCAGCATCCTGAGTGGTTTCCGAGGGGAAACTGACTTTTCGGCTCTTGCTTTTCTGGGGAGGACCACGATGGGAATTGTTTCCGACTACTTCCGATCTCAACAGGCAGACAAGAGGCGACCTGCCGAGATCGTCTCATTCGAACACGCCCGGCGCGAGGAAGCGAGCAGGGACACACCGGCGGACCTGGACGTTACTTCGATTCTTGAGTGGATCGACGTTCAACGGCTGATTGATTCCGAACCGGACCGCAGGCATGCGACGAGGAACGTGCTGATTTTCAAGCTTCACTATGTCGAGGGGTTAACGGTGCGGGAAATTTCTCAGTATCCGGGATTCCACCTGACAGAAGGAGCAATCGAAGTGATTCTCAAAAATCTTCGCAACGAACTTAGAAGAAGAATGGGGCGATAGCTGAGATGGCCAAACATTTTGTCCGAGGACGAGCTCGAAGGCCCGGTGAAGCCGGACTCCACGGGAGGGCGGCGTGAAACCCAGTGTTGTCGCCAGTGCGCCAGATTTTCGAACTCTTTTTGAATCTTCTCCTGATCTGTACCTGGTTCTCGCGCCGGACTTCGACATCGTTGCTGCAAGCGATGCCTACGTCCGTGCGACGGCTTTCACCCGAAGCGAGATTCTTGGGCGTAAGGTGTTCTCCGTCTTCCCGGGCCATCCGGAAAAGCGCCCTGGCAGCGCCGCGAGTTTGGCCGCTTCGCTGGAACGCGTCGTGAGCGTCGGCCGCACGGATACCATTCCACCTCAGAAGTACTGTTTCCTGTGTCCGGACTCAGAATATGGCGGTATTGAAGAGAGATTCTGGCGCGTCGTCAATACGCCTTTATGCGCTCCGGATGGCACCGTTCGGTGGATTCTTCATAAGGTTGAAGATGTGACGGAACTGGTGCGGCTCAAACAGGCGCATAGCGACCGGCAGAAAATCGTGCAGGAACTGCATGATCATGCCGAGCGGATGGAGACGGAAGCTTTCCGGCGGGCGCACGAAGTGGCGCAGGTCAATCGCCAGCTACAGAAGGCGAATAAGGAACTCGCGCAACTCTACGAAAAACGCGCGGAACTGGATCGCCTTAAGACGGTCTTCTTCACGAGCCTGAGCGAGGAGTTTCGCACGCCCCTCAATTTAAATGCGCCTGCATTCCGTCTCACCAACCTTGTGAGTGCCTTGCTCGATTTTGCCAGGATTCAGAAAAGCCACCTCGAGCTTTCGTTTGTACCGACGGATCTGGCGGAGTTGACCAGCCGCGTTGTGGAGTCCTTCCGTGTTCCGTTCGAACAGGCCGGTCTCGAGCTCATTGTTGATTGTCCCGCCATTCCGGACCAGGTGCATATCGACTGTGCTGTTTGGGAAAACATCGTTCGTAGCCTTGTTTCGAATGCGTTCAACACGACGTTTGAAGGGTCGATCGCTGTTTCCATAGAACTGCAGTCCGACGATGTAGTCGTCCTGTTCCGAGACACGGGGCCCGGGATCCCTCCTGGCGAGCTGCATCGGATTTTCGAGCCGTTTCATAAAATTTCGGGTACCCGCCGCTCGCAGGACGGAAACACCATCGGCCTGGCGTTGGTGCCGGAGTTGGTGAGGCATCTCGGAGGTGCCATTGACGTCTGGAGCGAAGAGGGAAGTGGAACCACCTTCAAGGTCACTTTCCCGATGAGTCGAGCGCCGATTGGAGACACCGGTTTCGATATCGAAGCCGCAGTGGCCGCACCGACATATTCAGCGTCCAAGATCGCGCAAGGCCACATTCTTCTCGTAGACGACAGTGCGAGTACGCGCGGTTACCTGTACCGGATTCTTTCTCCTTCGTATCGTGTCTCGGTCGCGGAGAGCGGAGGTGCTGCGCTCGCAGCGATCCGCAAGGAGCAGCCGGACCTCATCCTGAGCGACATGGTCATCCCCGTGCTGGACGGTGCGGGTTTGGTGCGATCGCTGCGGGAGGATCCGCAAACCGCTACAATCCCCGTGATTCTGCTGACCAGCAGGGTCGGCGACGATGGCATCGGAGTATGCCCGGATGTTGGCGCCGACGGATATCTCGTCGGCCCGGTGTCCGCCGGCAAACTGCTGGCAACTGTGCGCGCTCAACTTCAGATCTCGCGCGTTCGACGCGCCGCGGCAGACGCCGCACGGGAACTCGCAAAGTCGCGGGTGGACCTCGTCAGAAGACTGGAAACACATCAGAAGGATTGGGAGTCTGGCTCCACTTCAGCGCCGTCTGACGAGTGGCCTCGTTTGGAGCGCATTGCCGGCCTCGTGGGCATTCTCGAAAAGCAGTTCGGAAAATCCCTGGATTCAGGAAGCAGGCGGCACCTGTCGAGCCTTGCGTCCGCGGCGAGAGAAATGGACGACCTCGTCAACAATCTCGCGAGCTTCTCTCGTGTCAGCCAGATGGAAATGAAGAAGACTTCGGTGAACCTTCGCAGGCTTGTGCAGGAAGTTGTCGGTCAACTCGACGAGCCCGAGTGCGGTCCGGCTACGGAATGGATCCTCGGTGATCTTCCTTGTGTCGAAGGTGACGAAGCAATGCTCCGCCTCGCACTCGTTAATCTAGTCTCAAACGCATTGAAATTCTCGTCACGCCGCTCCAGGAGGCGCATCGAAATCGGCGGGGCCTACTCTTCGGAGGAGCGTGTTGTGTTTCACATCCGGGACAACGGCATTGGCTTCAATATGGACTATGCGGACAAACTCTTCGGTGTTTTTCAACGGCTGCATCCGCGTGAAGAGTTCGAAGGTATCGGAATTGGCCTTGCCATTGTCGACAGGATTCTTCAGAGGCATGACGGCCAGGTTTGGGCCACAGGGACCGAGGGAGAAGGTGCGACCTTTTACTGCAGCCTGCCTGCTCCGCAGTGAGAAGTGATCCAATTTCTCGCGTGGTACCATTCCGGGTGTGCGTCACTTTCAGATTGCCTGGGCGCTGGCACGCTTCTATGCCCGCGTGATTCCCGCTGACTGGTATCGTCACGTGCCGTTTCTCCCGCTACCCCCGGCTGACTATCTGCGGTGGCGCCTTCATACGGCTTACGGTAAGCAGCGACCGCCGTTGAGAACCATCCTTCGTGATGTGTGGCAATTCGGAGATTGGCTGCGGACCTTCCCGGGTTAACCGGGTCTAGAGTTTCCGATTTCCCGTAGCTAGCGTTAAATGGGGTCCTGCGTCAAAATAGCGCATAACAATGAGCCCATTGCGAATCGCCGCGATTCTTTTCCTGCTTCAGTTCTCCTGGGAAGCCCTCGAGGTCAATGCTCACTACGGCGCGGAAGTCCGTACACAGTACGAAGCATTGGCGAAGTCCGTACGTTGAGCGCTCCAGTTAAGCGATCCGTTGCCATCCTTGTTCGACAGGGAGAAGCCTTCCTGTCCACCTGCCGAGCCGACGATGACGACGAATTGCCCGGAGTCTGGGGATTGCCGGCAGGAAGCTACCGTGGTGCAGAGTCGCTCGACGAACTGATCCTGCGAATTGGGCGAGACAAGCTTGGCGTTTCGCTGCGGCCTCTTCGCAAGCTCGCCTCGGGCCGGCAGTCGCGCGAGCGGTACATTCTGGAAATGGAACTCTGGGAGGCCGAAATGTCGGGGGTGCCGCAGCATCCCGAATGGCGCTGGGCGACAGCGCCGGTTCTCGAACCCGGAGCCGCTCAGGGTTCCTTCTGTTGCCGGCTGGCCCTCGACGCCTTCAAAAACTGAGCCGGGCCCCCAATTGGATTTGTCGTGGATCAAACGCCGAGGTAAAGGCAAGCGGTTGGCTCGGGCTGAGATCCCGCCGGCCTGAAACATCAAACGGGGCTGAGAGCAAACCCACCGTATTGTTGACGGACCTGAAATTCAGCCGATTGAAAAGATTGAAGCCTTCGGCGATGAGTTCAATGCGCACGGATTCACTCAACGGAACGGGCCGTGTTACCCGCAGATCCACGGTCCAGAAGTTCGGTCCGCGGCCTGTGTTGCGTCCCGCAAATGGGGGGCGGTCTGTTGTGGAATGGAAATCCTGATTCAGGTCCGTTCCGACCAGCAGATTGAAAGGACGGCCGCTGTTCGCCCGAAATATCGGTGTCACGTTGAAGGAGCCCGGGCTTGCGATCAGGGCATACGCCACGAACTTATGCCGCTGGTCGAAGGACGAGAGAGCGCGCTCGGCTCGCAGGTCGAGTTGATCATTAGCCTGAAAATCAGAATTGAAATCGACCACGTCGTCTATGGCTTTACTGAGGGTGTAGTTGGCATTGAGCCTGACTCGCGATGACAACCGCTTCTGAATTTCCAGCGTCATGCCGTGATAGAACGACCGTCCCGTCGACTCATAAACATTGTCCTGAACCAGCGAAGGGTCTACGAAAAGACTGGGATCCCGTGAAGTCAGACTCCAGACTCGGATGCCCAACGCGGGATTTACGGGTACGGGGAGCAGGTTTTTCTCACGAGCACGCAAAATTTTCAGCCCCGATACGAACAGGTAGTTGGCGTTAACCACGAAGTCCGGCCCGAAGGCGTGCTGGACACCTAGACTCGCCTGCTCTGTATACGAACTTGCGTAATCCGGTGACGCGCTGAACCGCACGGAGAGAGGAGGCCTCTGGGTGACGTCAACGACGATACCGAATTGTGTCAGGTCCGCCTGCGTGATCGTCCGCGTCGGCACGGGAACGGTAATTACCCCCTGTGACAGGAGCGTTTGGTAGATGTTTGCAGAACTTTGAGCTCCGGGCGTCCCAATGGACGTCAGCACCTGGGCGATCTGCCGTTTGCCGTCAACTTCCCCGAGGGCATTCGCGACCTGGACTATCGCGTAGTTCGACGGTGCGTAGAAGATTCCGAATCCGCCGCGGACCGTCGTTCGATGATCGCCCAGGACATCCCATGCGAAGGCAACGCGCGGTGCGAAATTGTTCTTGTCTGTCCGTATCGGATCGCGAATGTCATCCAGTTCGTAACGCAGGCCCAGATCCAGAGTCAGAGTGCGGGTAATGCGCCAGCGGTCTTCGAAGTAAGCGCTTCCATAAGGTTCCGTGGAGAACACGTTGGGATCTCCGAACGCTTGTTGGAAGCTCTGTGCGAGTCCCAGGTTGAATGCCTGGACGGCAGTGATAGAGGTCGAGCTTAAC
>DASTBJ010000370.1:0-2502 GCA_035712125.1 Terriglobia bacterium | reverse complement strand
ATGAATTCGGGGATGCCATTTGCTGAATCCCGCGTCGATACGCCAATCCTGGGCCAGGCGGACGGCCGAGAAACACTGTAAACACAGACAGGTGCGGACGAAAGCGCCGCACGGACACACCACGGTACTGCAAACCTCGAGGTCGGTGCAAGCTTACCCGGGCCGTGTGTTACACGGGACGCGATTACAGGAAGGGGCCGATCAGAAATACCGGATTCCCTCGATTCCTGAAATCATTCGGGCTCTGTAAACTCGGTTCATCGTTTGTGATGGCGTAGCGTTTGCCCCAGAGAGACTGGTGACGCCCGCTCTTTCACCGATTCGTTTCGTTTGCATCTTCAGCAAGAAATATTCGAAGGATTCGACCATGAACTGCCAGGGTGATCAAACTGGCGGAAGTCTCTTATTGTTCGCTGGCCAGTGAGGAGGGAGGAACCTTTGAGTCTTTATTTGCCGATAGACGCTTCTCAGGACATCAGCCTTGTTTTCTCCCGGCAGAGACACCGACGGAGGGCCATGAACAACTCCAACCAGCATCAGGCAATTCAATCCATCGTTAAGGCCCGAGGGGGCCTGGAGTCAGCTCTGGCCGATCTGGAGAAACTGCCTGCGTTCCACCCCAATACAGTTCCTTTTGCCGCCCACGCGCTTTCCAACTTTTTGACCGTGACTGAAGCCACTGTCGACTTGTTGCGAACGTCTGACTCCCCGTCACGTCCGGATATGACGCAATGGCTGGATGGATTGCGACACGCGACGCATTTGATGACCCACGCCGTCGGCCAGTTAATGAACAACGCCGTAGGTGGCGAATTGAAACTTCGATTCGAGAGGCTCGACCTGCGTCACCTTGCTGCTGGGGCGTGTGCCTCTTACGAGCGCCTTGCTCTTCGGAAGCGCGTCCGGATCCTACTCGAGGAGGCTGCGGATGTCCCGCTGGTCTGGACAGATCGTGTCGCCGTGGCGACAATTCTCGGCAACCTGTTGTCTAACGCCTTGAAGCACTCTCCGGAGGGGGAATCTGTGCGGGTGAACGTCAAACGCCATACGGGGGCCGTGATCTGCAGCGTTCAAGACCGGGGTCCGGGCATCAGCCCCGAGCAGAAGCGCTTCTTTCAGCGCGGAGCGCAATTGAGCGCAGTGCCGACCGGGAAAGAGGCAGGGTCGGGTTACGGCCTCGCAGTGGCTAAGGCATTAGTCGAACAGCTCGGGGGCACCATTTGGGTGGACAGCGCCCAGGGAAAGGGTTCGCGCTTCTCATTCCGATTACCGACCATTCGCGAAGTTTCGGAACTATGTGCGTGAAAGCAGCCACTTTCCCCGGTTCCTGGGTACTGCCTCTCTTTAATTCTTCGCGCTCGCAGGCGGAACGGTGATCTCAACTGGCGCTTCGAGCGTGAAGTCGATCTTGGATTCTGAAGGTACCTGGAGTTTGTCTCCTTTTTTGAAAGCCTGTGTAGCGAGCCCCGCCCCGCCGCCAATACCGGCGCCAATCGCCGCGCCCTTTCCTCCTCCGGCAATAGCACCGATGGCACCTCCCACCGCGGCGCCAATCCCAACCTTTTTCGCAGTTTGTTTGCCCTGGGATTTTCCGGCTTCTTCGTAAGTTGAACTTTGCAAGGGATAGCGCTTGCCCTGGTACTCCACGCTGTCGAGGCCGATTTGAATCTCGCTTTTTCCCTTCAGCTTTCCCGCGCTCGCGGCGTCGATAAGCCTGATGTTGATGTTCGCGCCTTTCGGTACGACGACCTGTTCCCCAACAGTTATTGGCGCATACAGGGACGCGAGGAATGTGCTGCCGATTTTGTTCTTGTCCGAGTCAATCGCATCGATGGTGATGACGCGAATGTCGGTACCTGCCGGCACGGTAATCTTCCTGGGCTGCGGCGGTTCAGGCGCTTTTGCAGGAGCAGGAGGCGGATTGTTTACAGCTGCCGCTGTGGGTGCGGGAGCGGTCGCGGCCGGCGCAATACCGGCGGGAGGCGCAGCAGGCGCCGCAGCGGTTGAAGCCGGTACTGGTGAAGCGAGACCGGCTGCCGGTGGCGGACTCCCCGGAGCAGGGGGGACCGCGTCGGCAAAGGCCGCTGGTTTGATCTGTAGCCCGTCGTTGACCTTAACAACGCCAGGAACGACCTGTGCCATGGCTACGATTTGTTGGCGGACAGCCTCACTTGAAACTTCCCCGGTCAGGGTCGCTTCGCCATTGTTAACGCCAACAGTAACGGCTTCGCTTTTCAAGGTGGCGTCGCTGAAAAGCTGGGCCTTGAGATCATTTGAAATTGTTGTATCGTCCGGTCTTTGCGAGCAGCCCAAAGAGCCGAGGAGGACGCAGAACAAAACAAGCCCCAGAGTCCGCTGTTTGCACATGCCTTAACCCTCCCAAAGTTTTCGAGTTTTGAGTTCCGAGTTGTGAGTCAGTTTCGCACTCAGGACGTAATCTAAAGCAGCAGAGGCGCGGCAGCGGGGATGGGATGCCGTTACGCGAAACTCATTTTCGCGTTT
>DASTBJ010000369.1:0-7470 GCA_035712125.1 Terriglobia bacterium | reverse complement strand
GAGCGCAACCCCGGCAACCGCACCGCATACCTGAACAAAGATGAGCGTTATGACGTTACGCCAATCCAGGCCTTTCCTGGCTGCGAACATGACCGTTGCGACAGGATTGAAGTGAGACGAGATAGAACCGAACGCGGAGATCAGAGCGATGAGGGCCGCACCGGTTGCAATTGAATTCGCGAGCAAGGCTAATCCAACATTGCCCCCTGCCAATTGTTCGCCCATGATTCCGGAGCCAACGATGGCTATTAAGAGGAATGCGGTCCCAGTTGCCTCGGAAACCAGCTGGGGTTTAGAGATGCGAAGTCGACTCTCGGGAAGCACAGCCCAAGGATTCTAACTAAATTCGGATCAGACGCGCATACACGGTGACGTCAGTGCAACCCGCTTGCTCTATCGGAAGCGTAAGAACGGCACCGTTGCAACGTGCAATGATGGGCTCGACGATTTCTCGATTCTGGGCTGACTTTCCGATCAGAGTTTATCAGTAACCGCCTGCGTTACTTTGTAGAGGGGGTGTTCGAAAGAATCGCCTCGCAGGCTTGATGTTTCCTCCGCATTCGCCTGTGGCCAATGTATGTGGCAATAGTGGCGATGACCGCTCCGAAAAACCAGACAGGCCTTACAAGCGGAAGCGGTACGAGTAGTACGAGGTAAACAACATCCCAGAAGAGCAGTGGGCGGCGGTCACCAGTGACAGCCATTTGTATGCCGACGAAGCCTGATCCGTAAAAGATGAGGTACATAGGGGGATCGCTGATCCAGTCGGTGACGGTTCGATAAGGGAGAAGAGCGGTCACCTGGTCCGCGCAAACCCAAAACCGCCAAACCATGATAGAAATGTTAAGAATTAGCCCCAGCCACAGCCATCGTGAGAGTTTTCCGCTTTGCATCTGTCATCTCTCAGTTCTTAAATCCGATTCGCCTGGCCTCTCGCGCAAGAAATTCAAAGAGCGCGACTTCGTGCAGCACTACTACTAGAAATACCAGCCAGCCGAGCAATTCGTTGACGTGTTTTCTGGAGCATTCCAACCGTTTGTTCAGTGCCGTGCATCGCGGCAATGAATTGTGCCGAGATGCCAGGGCGGTCAAAGCAGTGACAGCCTTCGGTCACGGGATTTGGTAAACTCGGCGCCGGATATTTTCCAGTACATCATGATCGGAACCGAGCTCGCGCACTACCAAATCACGGCACATCTGGGCAGCGGCGGAATGGGAGAGGTCTATCAAGCGACAGACTCGAAGCTTGGCCGCAGTGTCGCTATAAAGCTGCTTCCCGAAGCGTTCAGTCACGATCAGGAACGAGTGGCGCGACTTGACCGCGAAGCGCGGGTGCTTGCATCAATGAATCATCCCAACATTGCCGCGATTTACGGCGTCGAAGAATCCGGCGGACGAAAGTTTCTGGTAATGGAGCTTGTGCCGGGAGAGACACTCGCGCGCCGTATCGAGCGGGGGCGGATACCCGTCAACGAGGCGCTGCGTATCGCCGGGCAGGTCGCCGACGCTCTGGAAGCAGCACACGAGAAGGCTGTTATTCATCGCGACCTTAAACCCGCGAACATCAAGATCACGCCGGAGGGACAGGTCAAGGTGCTCGATTTCGGTCTAGCAGTAGCGCTCCTTGCTGACAGCGCAGTGGATTCGTCCGATTCGCCAACCTTGAGCATCACGAACACGAAGGCGGGCATGATTATGGGAACCCCGGCCTACATGCCGCCTGAACAGGCCATGGGCAAGAAAACAGACCGTTCGGGGGATATGTGGGCATTCGGCTGTGTTCTGTACGAGGCGCTCGCAGGCGGCGTTGCGTTTTCCGGCGAAGCGACAAGCGAGGTCCTGGCCCGGGTGCTGAAAGACGATCCGGACTGGCAGCGACTGCCCACGGAGACGCCTGAACGCATTCGACGTTTGCTGCGGCGGTGCCTGGAAAAAGATGAAAGACGCCGAATCCGAGATATGCGCGATGCTCGTATTGAAATAGAGGAGGTGCGTACTGAGAAACGAGACATTTCACCAATCGAACATCGCCGTTACGGAGTAGTTATCTGGGCCGCTCTGGGAATGATGATCCTACTGGCCGTTGCGCTCTATCTGGCAATGGCGGGAGAGCGCGCTGTACCTGTTCCTGGGTTGGTACGGTTCCACGTCTACGCTCCGCAGAATTCCGTATTCAGCGGGCCGGTGAATACGACTGTTGGCCAACCGCAGTTCGCACTTTCTGCGGACGGACGGACTCTGGCATTCGTGGCCGCGAGTGCAAGAGGGCGACCAATGATCTGGGTGCGATCTATGGATGATCCAACATCGCGAGCGCTGCCCGGAACTGAGAACGGCGAGTATCCATTCTGGTCTGCCGAGGGTGACTCCGTCGGATTCTTCGCTGATGGCCGCATGAAAAAGGTGCACATTGCCGCCGGGCCCGTACAGGTAGTCGCCGAAGAGGCTGCGTCCGATCCACGCGGAGGTTCCTGGCATGCCAATGGCACGATTCTGTTCGGAACGGGAGCAAACACTATTTTCAGCGTTCCAGCGTCAGGTGGTTCGCCCGAACCGGTAACGAAGCTGGATGGGGCGGCTAAGGAGGTATCGCACCGATGGCCGCAGTTCCTTCCCGACGGACGTCACTTCATCTTTACCGTCCGCTCCGATTCTCCAGATCGCCAGGGTATCTACGTCGCTTCTTTGGACGGAAAGGTAAAGAAGTTTCTGATTCGAAATGACGCGAGTGCACTCTTCATCTCACCCGGTCTTTTGTTGTACCTGGACGGAGATACGCTTCTGGCACAAACGTTTGATCTGCATGCGCTCGAACTGAAAGGCAGGTCTTTCGTCGTCGCCGAGGGAGTCGGCCGGGCAAGCAACGGTTTCGGCTCATTTTCCGCTTCAACGACAGGAACATTGGCCTACTCCCCCCCGAATTTGCAGATCGGGCGCCTGACTTGGTTCGATCGAACAGGAAACGAGCTCGGTTCGGTCGGGCCGGATCGTGATTATACGGATGTACGTCTGTCGCCGGATGAGAAACAGTTGGCCGTCTCGCTAGTTGATCCGAAGACGGGATACACCGACATCTGGCTTATGGACCTGGAAAGCGGAATCTTAGCTCCATTCACTCGTGGCCCAGCTGTGAATTCGGGTCCAGTGTGGTCGCCGGACGGTTCCCGCATTATGTTTCGTACGACGCGTCGAGGAGGAGTGGCGGAGTTTTTTGTAAAGAGCTCAGGTGGCGCCGGAACCGAAAACGCGATACTGACACGAGAGATTCAGCGCGCGGCGGGCGGAGAGTCGTTGAACCTCTATATATCGGACTGGTCGTTGGACAATATCCTCTATTCCGTCGTGGCTTCATCCGGCTGGGAGCTTTGGCTTATGTCGCTCCAAGACCGGACGCCGCAGAGGCTGCTTCGCTCGTCGTCTGTTGGAATGCACGCGAACTTTTCACCAACCCGCGGGCTCATTTCTTATGGGTCCGATGAATCAGGTCAGATGGAGATCTATGTTCAGACCTTTCCGCTATCCGACCGAAGGAAACTGGTCTCCTCGGGTGGCGGATATGAACCTCGCTGGCGGCGAGGTGGACGCGAGTTGTATTACCTTGCCCTCGACGGTAAATTGATGGTCGTTCGGATGAATACCGACCTGTCGTTTGAGGTGCCCAAGCCATTATTCCAGACTAAGGTGGCTGCCGGCGTGAGCGGCTTTCGCACGCATTACGTCGTTAGCGACAACGGAGAGCGCTTCCTGATTATCAGTCAACTGTCGGATCTAAGATCCGAGCCGATTACCGTAATGCTGAACTGGGCCGATGGCGCGCAATGAAATTCGTCGATTTCAGCCCTGCCCCAGTGATGCAAATGCCATCGCGGCTATCGGATGCGTACGTGGGAAGCGTTCACATGGATTTCTTGTGAACATCAGAGAACATGAATCCTCGGCATAGGTGTGTCTCCGGTTGGGCTGCCCGACCTAGATCAATCCAATCAGCCGTTCTCGGCAGTCTACGCTCGCCCGAGTCGCAGCGCGGATATCGGCATGCCATCGAAGAGTTCGTCGAATGGAGAAATGCTAATAGTAATAAGCTGTGTGGAGCACTCCGAAGCCGTCCTCTGCCGCGGTTCGGTCAATCGGCGCGGAGCGCTCGCAGTGGATCGGTGCGGGAGGCGCGGTAGGCTGGACCCAGGCAGGCGCAGACGGCCGCGACTCCCACGGTGGCGACGGCTGCTACCAGCAAGACCGGGTTCGTCGGGTTCATGTGAAATAATAGTGAACGCAGCAGCGGACCGGTCAAAACCGCAGTGATCAGCCCGCTGCCCAAGCCGGCGATGACGGGGATTAGCGCCTGACGCATCACCGCGTTCCAAATGGTTCCCGTGTTCGCGCCGAGGCTGATGCGGATGGCCAGTTCCTTGCTGCGGCGTGCGACGCTGTGCGACACCAACGCGTAAACCCCGAGCGCAACGAGAAACAACGTCAGGCCCGCAAACAGGAGCAACAACGTCAACTGATAACGCTGTGGTGCGACGGCGTTCGCCTTAAGCTGATCCAATGCCTGGAGATTCGACATGGTGGCAGCCGGCGCCAGCTTTCCAATCGCTTGACGAAGCGGCCGCGCGAGGGAGTCAACCGGCAGCGAACTGCGCACGACCAGCGAACCGCTGAAAGCAGGCCTCTCGCTGCAGTACCCTGCATAATACCGATGTTGCGGCCAATGATCCCCGGATCGGAATTGAACGCGGACCGCCACAGGGCGTTGCTAATGATGACAGGGACCGAGGTATCCCTTTCAACGCCAGGCTAAAAAGTACGGCCGAGAGCGGGACGGACGTCCAGGACATCGAAAAGGTTCGTCGAGGCCCTGACGCCATGCAGGAGCAACGGCTGGCTGCCTCCCATCACAGGAAGCCGGCTGGAGATAAGTAACGACATCCCGGCGAAATTACTCGCCTCGCGTTACCATGCCGAAAATGCGGCCAGATTGACGAACCACTCAAGCCCGGCGGTTTGCGGCATCTCCGGGATGCGTTCGCCGATCAGCATTAACTGGCCGGGATCTGGCAACGCCAAGGGCCGCAACAGGACGCCATTGACTACGGAAAACATCGCCGTGGTTGCGCCCACACCGAGGGCCAGCAAGAGTAGGACGGCCAACGTAAAACGCCCACTGAAGCGCAAGCTACGAAAAGCGAGAGTTAGGTGTCTGCTGTACGGCATGGGCGTACGATACGCTCACGGCTCGGTAGCCTTCAACTCTTACTTCAGGCAAATAGCGGCGCAACCAGTAGGCGTTTAGCTGTCCCGCTAGGTGGACGTAACCGACTATCCAACCGAGTGAAAATCGGGCGGGGCGTGACTCGGCGATTTACTGCAGGTCCGACTCTGACGACATTGGATTCGGCGAGTTCAACGCACGGTGGACGGCTGCCTTTAGCGGCGGCAAATCGCTCGTCAGAGTGTTCCATATCGTTTCGATATCGACACGATCATATTGGTGACGAAGCCAGTTCCCAATTCCACGAATATTGCGCCACGGCAAACCAGGACACAGCGCTTCGGCCTGCCCACCAAGACGCACGGCCGCTTCGCTAATAACCTGCAGTTTGCGTTCAACAGCGGCTATCGTTTTCGGATCCTGACGGAATGAATCGATGTCCATTTCTTGTGTGAACTGCTCAATGGCGACAATTGCATCCAGTATGTCGGTTAATGAAAGAGAGGCTTCGCTAAAAGGCAAGGACTGCCTCGCGCTCGGCTTTATGCCGGACAGGCGCTTTCAATGTCTTTGCGGGCGAGAGGTCCACCCGAACACCGAGCAGATCTGTCAGGCGGTTCTCTATGGCAACCATATCCACAAGAGAGAGTCGTCGTTCGGGATCAAACTCCGCAATAACATCGACGTCAGAAGAACCACGAATCGCCGTGCCGCGCGCATACGAGCCATGCAGGAATAGGTGTACGACACCAGCAGCCTTCAACTCTGGTGCATACTCCCGAAGCTTAGCGATAATCTGGTCGCGATCCATATGCACAATTTGACACATCTCCAGATTTCCGGCAATCGGGAGGAACCGCTTTATCCCATGAGAGGCGCGGGCGAGAGCCACGACGGCTCCAACGTTCACGTTGACTGGCCTGCTAAAGCCCTGCTGTGTAGACTCAGCCGGGATATTAGGGCCGGTGGAAGGAGCGGCGGCCATTGGATAGCGCGGCTCGCATGTTATTCTGCGAGCCAACTCCTGACCGAATGGACACCCAATTCGTATGAGACAGATACCATTCGCCGGGCAACTGACGCAACGTGACCTGGTGGCTGTGAACGCCCTCGCAACTCGGAAATTCCGCCTGTTTCTCCGCATCGGCGGAATCATTCTGATACTGGTGAATCTTCAGCTTTTCACGTGGAATTCCTTCATGGCGAATCCGCTGTCCGTGGGATTTCTTGCGACCGGCTTTTTGCTGATCGCTATCTTTGGAGGGCCGCCAGCAAGACTCGGAGTCCATCGTGCGTGGACCTCCAACAAACTAATTCAACGTTCAGTCCAAGGCGCTGTTTCCGAAGAAGGGATGAAGTGGAGCATCGAAGGAATTTCTTCTTCAGAGATACCATGGGATCTTCTGCTTCGCTATCGAGCCTCCAACTCTATGGTCCTGCTGTACCAAGGCGCGAACCAATACTATTGCGTCCTTCGACGGTATTTCGTTAACGATTCGGATTGGGCTGACTTCAAGAAAATCGTTGCTGACAAACTTCCCAAAAAGTAGCGCAGGAACATTTGGAAGTAAGCCCCCGAACTCCACCCTATTGCACCCAGCACTCAGAAAATACAAAGAGCCGCTTCGCAGCGGCCCTAAGTATTTGATTTAGCAGTACGCCCGAGAGGATTCGAACCTCTGACCCACGGATTCGTAGTCCGTTACTCTATCCAGCTGAGCTACGGGCGCAAGACTTGTGATTTTAGCACAGGCGGGAGGCAGAGGAATTCGGTGAACGTCACCGAATTCCTCCCTTCTTCTACGAGCAGCCGCTAGTGGAACCGCAGTTGAGGCATTTGTAACACGCCCCGTTGCGGACCATAAGCGATCCGCACTCAAAACACACAGGAGCATCACGGTCCTGGATATCCACGAGGGCGCCCTTCTTCGTCGGTTGGCCAGGCGTTGTTGGAGCTACGACTTCCGCTGCCGGAGCGGGCGGCGCGAGAATCGTCAGCTTCGTCAACGGCGGCTCATCCACTTGGACGCCCAGCGCGCGGGCTTCTTCGACAGGCAGGAACTTCGACGCCAGGTACCGGAAGATGTAATCCATGATCGACTTCGCGTACGGTACCGTAGCGTTTCCGGTCCAGCCGCTCGGCTCAAACCGCACATGGCTGAACTTATCGACGAAGAACTTCAGCGGCACGCCGTATTGCAGCGCATAGCTGACAGCCGTGGCAAAACTGTCCATCAACCCCGAGATGGTCGAACCTT
>DASTBJ010000368.1:0-8236 GCA_035712125.1 Terriglobia bacterium | reverse complement strand
CGGCCATCCATCGGGCGGTCCTCGCGGTGCTGCCCAAACAAGAGCTTCGTCTTACCGGATTCGACATGGCCAATCGTCAGGGTAGTAATGCCATCTGCAAACGTCATCTTCATTCCCGATTCGAGGAGCATCTGAAAGACGGGCTCGTCCAGATCTCGCAGATACTCGTCCTTCGACCGCGATAACCGTGCCGTAATCCGGTTGCCATCAAGCAGCACAAACGGTCGAGGATCCGCCGCTGCACGAGTTAGGCGGCTTCTCGTCTCCCCATCGTTGGTCGCGTCAGCTGCGCCTTTGGCGTAATTCGCGCGTATGGAATCGTTTACCAGGGTAATCAATTCGGTGAGGTTGTGAAACGTCACACGCTGCACGCCGCTCAGACGGCCCGCGTCGTCGTAGTAGAACGGTCCGTTACTGATGTGCGTACTCGCGACTACCGTCGCCACGAGTTTTCGATAGGCAGTCTCAAATACGTGATCGAGTTCGCTTTCGCCCGAAGGCAGCGGCTTCGCCAGACCTTCACGAAGCTCATCCAAGCTTAGGGAGGGCCAGTTTTCGAAGAGGAATATCCGTGGCTCCATCCATGACGACAACAGCTGCTCTTCTTCCCACTCGGAAAGTCCATCGCTATCGCTTCCGCGAATGCCGTGGTAATCCTTATAAACGAGGAGCCGGTCCGTAGAGACATCGTGAGTGTAGGTGAGGACCTGGTCGTCGAAATCGATACAGCCGCAGAGCGCGCCCAGCGCAAATACGACTGGAACGGTGAGCCATTGTTTCCCTCGTCTATGCCGCGTTATCGAGATCCCGGTACTCATGATGGACTCAAAAGACCCGCAGTGCGCCTCCGCCCACGATGATCGGAATCAACACGGCCTTTGGCAAGCCGCTCTTATTCTTGATCTGTGCCACGTCGCTATACTCCACCACTTGTACGGCAAGCGGGATCGTATTTCTTGATCAGGGACTCCAACAGAATCCCAACACCGACGCCTCCGCCGGCGAAGATCGGTACGAAGAGACTCCCGGCAGCGGCCTCACATTTCCCGGGTAGAGTTCTTGGGTCCGGAGATACGGAGGGATGCCAGAGTGTGTATGTGCTGCCCGTCGCGCGCAGGAAAGGCGTTTATGCTGGCTTATACCGGTTCGTGCAGGATCTCGCCCGAGCCGAAGACAACGTGCACGGGATTCGCCTGTATGTTGATCGACGGAATCGGCCGGCACAGGAGGTTTATGCGCGCCTCGGCATGAACGGAGGGCACTATCAGGTATTTGAATGGATGAAGAGTCCGGACTAGACTAGGCGCCTGTAGGGGATGGATTCCCGCGAAAGGACCACGCGGCGTATCACGCCGTAATGTTGGTGCGAGTGATCCTTACGGCTATTGCATCGGCGTACCCGTCACCCTTGCCAGAGGGCAGCCGATTCAGGATTCCGTACGCTACTCGGTCGCTGTAAACGAACTCTTCGCCGCCGGCGGCGACGGACTTGTGGAACTCCAGCAGGGAGCTTCGGTTTCAAGATACCGGAATCCTGCCTCGCGATGCCGTCGCTTCGTATCTGAAGGAGCATCTGCGGGTATCCGCCACCACTGACGGGCGCGTCACGTGACGATTGACTCAGTTCCCGAAAGGTGATTCCATTGCCGATCGCCATGGACAGCCACGATCATCGGGGTCAACCGCCATTGTTAAACGAAGAGATCGAACTTTCGATTGTGTTGCCATGCTTGAATGAAGCCGAGACAATCGCATTTTGTGTGAATGAGGCTTCTAATTTTCTGAAGCGATCTGCAGTCAGAGGCGAAGTCGTAATCGGTGACAATGGCTCAAGCGATGGCTCTCAAAACATTGCGAGGGCCCTGGGCGCCCGGGTTATCGATATTCCGATTCGGGGTTACGGTGCGGCTCTTTCAGGCGCCATTCGCGCCTCCAGAGGGAAGTATGTCGTTATGGCCGACTCCGACGGAAGCTACGACCTCGGCAACCTTGAACCGTTTCTGGAAAACCTTAGAGCAGGCTATGACTTGGTCATGGGCAATCGATTCCTTGGTGGAATCCACCCCGGTGCAATGCCATTCAAGAATCGGTATTTCGGTAATCCTGTGCTCTCCGGCATTGGCAGGTTATTCTTCAACGCACCCAGTGGAGATTTCCATTGTGGGCTACGTGGCTTTTCCCGGAAGGCTTTTATCGATCTTGAACTTCAGACCACAGGTATGGAATTTGCCTCGGAAATGGTCATTAAATCTGTTCTAAGATCCAAAGCGATCGCCGAGGTCCCGACGATTCTTCGACCCGATGGCAGGAGTCGTCCTCCTCACCTGAAACCCTGGCGGGATGGCTGGCGGCACCTGCGTTTTATGCTCCTTTTCAGCCCACGGTGGCTGTTCTTTTACCCGGGAGTATTTCTTTTGTCTTTTGGTTTGTTGGGTACAACCGCTCTCTTTTTTACACCGATTCAAATATTCGGCGCGATTTTGGACGTGAACTCGATGGTCTATTCTGCAACTGCCATTCTGATCGGGCATCAGTCGATCTCGTTTGCAGTGATGGCAAGAATGGTTGCTATCCGATTCGGAGTTTTTTCGAGGCACATAGGACTGGAGAAGCTAGCGAAGGTGATCAGCCTCGAAAAAGGCATTCTGGTAGGGTTGTTCTTCTTACTTCTAGGTTTGGTAGGTGCCGGTTACTCTGTCATGGATTGGCGAGCTAAAGATTTCGGAGTCCTGAATCCTCGTGAATCATTGAGATTGGTGATCGTATCTGGCACATCGATTGCAATGGGCTTCCAGATAATGAGCTTCCTTTTTGGTGTGCTCCGGACGGAAGCTTCGACTCCATCCTCATGCTCGCCTGCCTGGAACACATCCCAGAATCGCTCCACCCTGCGCTTGCTCAGCACTGTTGTCGATTACTGCGCGCTGACGGAACTTTGGTTATTACTGTTCCGGACCGGAAGGTGGACTATATTCTGGACGTACTGATGGCAGTGAAGTTGATCGATGGAATGGAAACGGGTCAACGCTACCATTACGACATCCGATTAACATCAAACGTCTTCGAAGGCTCTGGCCTAAACCTTCTGGTCCACAAAAAATTCCAACTGGGCCTAAATAACCTGTTCGTATTTCAGAAGAGCACTAGGTGTGGCCGTTAACCCGAACGGGGGGGGAACCATCCCGAGTACTCCGTCGGGGTACGAGGAAGCTCCCGCCTACCGAAGCTCATATTTCGTAGCTGCTAATCAAGGCGCGTCTGCGCGGATTGGTTGTCAATGTTCGGATGGCACCCAGAGGGTTCTTCCCGTTTGTCTGTGTAAAGTTCACACTTCCCATTAGGAATCGACGATTTCCATTGCACAAAAATGGAAACAACGGGTCTGGTCAGGTCTGGCTCCGATTTCGCCCGGGCCTCGATTTCCTACCGCGGAATATAGGTCCACTTGATCAGCAGCACTTCACCCGCGGTTGTCCCGGCCGTCATCGTTCCCTTGATGTCGTTGCCGCTGAGCTTTCCTTCGACCTTGTAGGTCTTTCCTGCCTTGGCGTCTGTCGCTTCGAACAGCACGACGCCGGTTTTGGGATCGAAGGATGCCCTTGTGAAGTCCATGGCGACAGGCGTGCGGAACTTCCCTACAATTTTGCCGCTTTCGACGCGTACCTCGATGGTTGCGGCGTCGATGATGCCGCCTTTCGGGGTCCAGTTACCGGACCAGGTTCCAGCGATGTCGTTAATGTCAGCGGCACTGCAGACTCCCGGGGCGATCAGGGCAAATGCAATCGCGAAGCTCAGCACGGACGGTCTCATGAAACCTCCAATCTCAGAGAGTTTTTCCATAAATTTATTTAGCCTGAAGCCGCCGGTCAAGGGGCCTATTTGAGTCCGAGCAACCGCACCGCGTTCTCCTTGAGGATCAGAGGCCGGACCTCATCCCGAATCGCAATCTTTTCGAAGTCTGCCAGCCAGCGATCGGGCTTGATCAGCGGGAAGTCCGAACCGAACAGCATCTTGTGCTTGAGAAGCGTGTTCGCGTATTGGACCAGGACCGGTGAGAAGTACTTTGGAGACCATCCGGAAAGGTCGATGTATACCTGGGGCTTGTGCAGACAGATCGAGATGGCCTCGTCCTGCCAGGGAAACGACGGGTGTGCCAGGATGATCGGCATGTCGGGAAAGTCGACAGCGACGTCATCCATATCCATGGGGCTGCCGTACTTCAACCGGACACCACCGCCTCCCGGCATTCCTGTACCAATCCCACTGTGGCCGGTATGAAAAATGACAGGAAGCTTCGCGGCGGCAACAACCTCATAGAACGGATAGGCGATCCGATCGTTCGCGCGAAACTGCTGCAACGGTGGGTGCAGCTTGAATCCGCGTACGCCTGCGCCGATCAGGCGTTCGGCACTCGCGACGGCTTCCGCCCCACGCGTGGGATCGACGCTTGCAAACGCGATCATGACGTCCGAATTGGTTTTCGCGAGGGCAAGAACGTCTTCATTGGGAACTTGCTTTCGCCCGGTCATTCGCTCATCCACCGAGAAAACCACACAACCGATTTTTCGAGTCCGGTAATAGTCGACAAGTTCCTGGCGGCTCAACACCGGGCCTGTTTCCCCGAAGTATTTTCGGGCTGCCTGGTCGGCTTCCGTGTCACGGGAAGCGGGTTCGATATGAACGTGAGTGTCGATAGCGACGAGAGTATCAATCTGCATCAGAGCAGTTTACCTGCAAACGCTCGATCCGGAATCCCGCAGTCTATGTCAAACTACGGAGCGCATGAACAACGTCATCAGGCTTGAGAGGCCGGCAGAGGCCCCCGGCATCGCTGTCATCGTCATCGATAACCCTCCTGTGAACGCCATTGGCCAGGATGTCTACGAAGGGCTGATGGGTACGTTCGATGCCTTGAAAAACGATGCGTCGCTAAAGGCCGTGCTCATTACAGCCGCCGGGCGCACATTCATAGCGGGCGCAGACATCAAGCTGCTCGAGCAGGCGGGTCGGGGCGAAGGCGGCCGGCTTTACCTGCATCCCCTGCTGGAGAGGATTGAGGATTTTCCCAAACCCGTCGTTGTCGCGCTGCACGGTACTGCGCTGGGTGGCGGCATGGAACTGGCGATGGCCGCACACTATCGTGTCGCTGCGCCGGATGCGCAGATGGGGCAACCGGAAGTCAATCTCGGCATCATCCCCGGTGCTGAGGGAACTCAGCGCCTGCCGCGCCTGGTGGGAGTTGCCGCGGCGGTAGACATGTGTGTATCCGGCAAGCCGATCAAGGCGCCGGAAGCTTTGCGGCTGGGGCTGATCGATCGCATCATCGAGGGAGATCTCCGGGCTGGCGCCATTGCCTTCGCCGCGGAGGTCGCGACTCGCGCCTCCCATGTCCGCACCCGCGATCGGGAAGACAAGCTCGGATCGCCGGACGTCAATGCCCCGATCTTCGCAGCAGGACGTGAACAGGCAGCCAGAATAAGGCGGAATATGAAGGCGCCTCTCGCCGTGATCGAAGCGATTCAAGCAGCCGCCACTCTTCCATGGGAACAGGGTCTGGCGAAGGAGAAGGAAATCGCGGATCGCTGCCTGTCATCTGACGAATCGCGCGCACTGATCCACGCGTTCTTTGCAGAACGGGGTGTTTCGAAAATCCCCGACATCCCGAAAGACACCCGGACTGTTGAGATCCGCAAAGCCGCAATCGTTGGGGCCGGAACCATGGGCGGAGGAATCGCAATGGCGCTAGTCAATGCGGGCATTTCCGTCATTCTCAAGGATGCCGATCAGGCCGCGCTGGATCGGGGCATGGCCGCAATCCGGAAAAACTACGATGCGTCAATAAAGCGAGGACGCTTTACGCCGGAGGTCGTCGAACAGCGCATAGCTCAGATACGTCCTCAAGTGACATACGACGGATTTCAGGACGCTGACCTGATTCTCGAAGCCGTCTTTGAGAACATGACGTTGAAGAAGCAGATCTTTGCCGAACTCGACAAAATCGGCGGGCCGCAGTGCATCCTTGCATCCAACACGTCGACGCTTGATATCGATGAAATCGCATCGGCGACGTCACGGCCGGATCGCGTTGTCGGATTGCACTTCTTCAGCCCTGCCAACGTGATGCGCCTTGTCGAAATTGTGCGCGGCGCAAAGACCAGCAGCGAGGTGATTGCGACGGCTCTTGCGCTGGCCAAGAGAATCGGTAAGGTCGGTGTCGTTGTGGGCAACTGTTGGGGATTCGTCGGGAATCGCATGATGATTCCGTACATGCGCGAAGCACAGTTCCTCGTTGAAGAGGGAGCCACACCGTCCGCCGTCGACAAGGCACTCTACGATTTCGGCATGGCGATGGGAATCTTTGCTGTCGATGATATGGGAGGTATCGACGTTATCTGGCGTGTGCGACAGGAGCGCAAACATCTTGCCAAACCAGGCGTGCGAGAACCTCTGATGACCGACAAACTTTACGCAATGGGCCGGCTCGGTCAGAAGACCGGCGCAGGGTGGTATCGGTACGACGAGAATCGAAAGGCCAGCCCGGACGCGGAAGTGGAAGCGCTAATCCGCGAGACGGCCCAACAGGCAGGAATTGTTCAACGCGACATCACGGCGGATGAAATCCTGGAGCGATGCCTCTACATCATGATTAATGAAGGCGCGCGCATCCTTAAGGAAGGTTATGCGCTGAGAGCCGCCGATATCGATACGATCTACCTGACCGGGTACGGATTCCCCGGCTACCGTGGCGGCCCGATGTGGTACGCCGATACCGTCGGCCTGAAGAAGGTCCTGGACCGCATCGATTCGTTCCATCGCGTTCATGGCGAGCTCTGGGAGCCCGCGCCGCTTCTGCGCCAGCTCGCGGAAAGCGGACGGACCTTCGCGAACTGGGACGCAGACCAGGAAAAACGTTTCGCTACACCATGACCTCCAGAAATCCGGACCAACCGTATCGTCGCGTCCGCCTCGGACCGTCCGATGTCATGGTTGATCAGCGACCCGACGGGTCGCTTCTGGTTCAGTCGCCACACCCGCTCGGAACCTATCCGGAAAAAATGAGCGAGCCTCTCGATTTTTGGGCGCGGCATGCGTCCTACCGGACTTTTCTCGCACAGCGTGAACCAAAATTTGGATGGCGCAACGTGACTTATGCAGAAGCGCAGTTCTTTGCGCGGCGGATCGGTCAGGCGATTCTCAATCGTGACCTTTCCGTCGAACGTCCCGTGGTGATTCTGTCGGAAAACGAGATCGAACACGCACTGGTTGCGATTGCCTGCATGTACGCGGGTGTTCCTTTCGCTCCCATTCCCACCGAATGGTCTATGGATTCCCCTGATTTCCGCGAGATTCGTTACATCTTCGAGTTGCTATCGCCAGGACTGGTGTACGTTTCTGACGGCGCAAAGTACAAAGACGCAATTCAGGCCATGGCCCCTTCCGGAGCCGAGCTTGTGGTGAATGTGAATACGGTGGCGGGGGCGACGCCGTTCGCCGATCTCGTAAACACGGAGCCCGAAGAGTTGCTCGCCCTCGTCCATTCGCGCGTTCACGCCGATACGGTCTACAAGATTCTTTTCACGCCCGGATCGGACGGTCTGCCAAAGGGTGTGATCCATACGCATCGCATGTGGGCGAGCAACCAGGAAATGGCGCGGGCGTACCTTCAATTCCTTGCCGACGAACCGCCCACGATCGTGACCGGATTTCCCTGGAACCGCACTTTTGGCGGGAATGCAGATCTTCTCGGCCTCGTCATTAATAACGGCGGAACCCTCTACATTGATCGTGGACGGCCGGCGCCGGGAACGTTCGACGAAACTATCCATGCGTTGCGCCTGATCGCGCCGACCCTATATTGGAATGTGCCCGAGGCGTATGAATATCTGATCCCCTGCCTTCGAGCCGATGCGTCACTCCGAAAACGCTTCTTCAGCCGATTGAAAATGCTTTATTGCTCTCCGAGCTTACGGACAGAACTTTGCGATCAGCTCCAGGAGCTGGCCATCCAGGAGAGCGGTGAACGAATTGTTCTGCTGACCGGCCTCGCCGCCGCCGAATCCGCATCGAACGCGCTGTTTGGCCCACGCGAACCGGCGCAGGGTATTGAACTAAAGCTTGTACCGGATGGAACCGGTAAATACGAGGTTCGGATGCGCGGGCCGAATGTGACACCCGGCTACTGGAGACGTTTGAATCTGACGCGTCAGGCCTTCGATGAAGAAGGCTTTTACAAGGC
>DASTBJ010000367.1:0-4399 GCA_035712125.1 Terriglobia bacterium | reverse complement strand
TTCCTCTTTTGCGCTTTGAAATCCCATACCTTCAAGATTGTCCGCGGAATTTAGTTCAACCCCGGATTTTGCCGCGGCCCGACAACTTCCTGCTCTTCCTCATCTTGGTTCCTCGCGCGGCAACAATCCTTAATTTGTTGTACTTATCCAATCTCCAATCCTCGCGAAAGAAAGGTGAAAACACCGGGTGTGGCTACGCCTGGCCCCAATTCTTACTTCGCCGGTTCGATTTTCAGGACAGCTCCATTCTTCTCATCCGTCAGCACGTACAGCAAACCGTCGGGGCCCTGCCGGATATCGCGAATCCGCTGACGCAGATCCACCAGCAAAGACTCACGCCGCAGTTCTTCCATCTTTTCGTTGAACAGAATCCGCTCGATATGGCCGGTCCCCGGGACTTCGCCCGTCCGGAGCGATCCGACAAACACATCGCCCTTCCATTTGGGAAGTTTGTCGCCCGTATAGAACGTCATGCCGGACACGGCAATCGAAGGCATCCAGTAAACGATCGGCGCTTCAAACCCTTCTCGCCAGAACCGCTCGGATTGCCACGGGCCCTGATATGTACGCCCATAGCTCACGATCGGCCATCCGTAATTGCGACCGGGTTTCAGAATATTGATTTCATCACCGCCGTTGGGTCCGTTCTCATTCAGCCACATCTCGCCGGTTCCTGGATGGACCGCGAGTCCCAGGGAGCTGCGATGACCCAGCGTGTACACTTCAGGCTTCGTGCCTGGTTTCCCGACAAATGGGTTATCGGGTGGAATCGTCCCGTCGTCCTTGATGCGAAGAACCTTGCCTCCCTGCGTATTAGGATCCTGCGGATCCTGTCCGGTCGTCGTGATGTACAGCATGCCATCGCGGCCGAACGCGATCCGCGTCGTACCGGGTGAGTCCAATACGAAAATATCGGTGACCCCTTCGAGTCTTTGCCCATCCCATCGTCCTCGTGCGATTGCGACGCGCCGGTTCTGTGCCTGCGGTTTCGTGTAGGAAAGATAGACCCATTGGTTTTCCGCAAACTTCGGATGAAGCGCAATGTCCATGTATCCATGAACTGCTCCGGGCAGCCCGGACTCACCCGCCCAATACGACATCGGCCCGCCGGCAACGGGTTGAGGTGCGAGAACACCATTGCGGATGATTCGCAGCTGGCCGTTACGTTCGGTCACGAGCATGTTGCCGTCAGGCAGGAAAGCCACACTCCAGGGGTTGGTCAATCCTTTGGCGACGACACTGACACGAATCTTCTGCCCCTCCGCCGTATCGTATTCCACCGGTTTGTCGATGAGCGATTTCCCTGCGAGCCCCTGCGGCGCGACGGGAATATTGCCCTGAAAGGGAACTGTCTGCTGGGCGCGAATCGACAACGCTGAAATAAGAAGAACAACGACCAACGAAACAAATGACGAAAACTGGATTCTCACGGCTCTGTGACCTCCTGGTGCGCGGTCAGTATAGAGGCTACGGCTGACGCGCCACAAGGCTCGACGGAGTCAATCGACCGCCGGTCGTCTATACTGCACCAATGCAGGGACCGGCAGATGCCCACGTTGAATCGCTGTTGCTGAATGTTCTGATTCAGCTGATTGTCATCGTAATCGCATCCAGATTGGCGGGCATGGCGTTTCGCAAGCTGGGTCAACCTCAGGTATGTGGCGAAATCGCAGCCGGGTTGATTCTCGGGCCGTCATTGCTGGGTAAGATTGCGCCGGATTTCTTCAATGCCGTCTTTCCTGCTTCTTCGACTCCCGTGTTGAACATTCTCAGTCAGCTTGGGCTGATCTTCCTCATGTTTCTTGTAGGGCTCGACTTCGACTTTTCGCATCTGCGCTCTCACGGCAAAACGGCGGTTGCGACTTCCATCGCCGGCGTTGCCCTGCCTTTCGGTCTAGGCCTGGCGGTGGCATATGTCATTCATCCCGTGGTCGCAGCGGGAACAGATCCCAAGGCATTTGCGTTGCTGCTGGCCACCGGGCTTGCGATTACGGCAATTCCCGTGCTTTCCCGAATCATGACGGAACTCAATATCCACCGGTCGCCTGTCGGGACAATCACGATCACCGCAGCTGCTACAGATGACGTTATCGGATGGATCATTCTCGCCATGGCAGCCGGGGTGGTGCGCGCGCAGTTCCAGGCTACGGCGGCCGTATCGACGATCGCTCAGGCGGCCATTTTTTGCGTTGTAACGATTTATGTGGCGAGGCCCTTGCTGAAAGGATGGATCCGCAGGACGACGGTGCGCGAGGGGACCGATCTGTCGTTATCGACGCTTGCGGTGCTGCTGGTTCTCATCATGGGCGCTGCCGCAATTACGAATGCGATTGGAATCTTTTCGATCTTTGGCGCCTTTCTGCTGGGAGCCATCCTGCACGACGAAAGACAATTCGTAGACGCGGTAGTCATCCGGTTGAGGGACTTCACAACAGGGCTTTTTCTTCCGATTTTCTTCACCTATACGGGATTGCGGACCGACATTGGCTCAATGAGCGGAGTGACGCTCTGGATGATTGCCGGCCTCATCATCGCCGCGGCGGTTGTCGGAAAGCTTGGCGGCTGTGCCCTCGCCGCACGATTCGTGGGAGGGCTATCCTGGCGCGATTCGGCCGTCATCGGAATTCTGATGAATACGCGCGGGCTGATGGAATTAATTGTCATCAACCTGGGGTACGAGCTGGGCGTTTTCCCACGAAACGTTTACTTTATGCTGGTGCTGATGACTCTCGTCACCACATACATGACGACGCCGCTGGTTCGCTACGCAATTCGGAACACCGCACTGGAACGACTGGTCGACGAGTCCCCATTTGTGGTGGGGCGTCGGAAAACTGTCGGGAATTAGGATTCTCTAGTCGCCAGCAGTCCCTGGCGTCGGCATCATCCGGCCGCGTTCAATACGAAGTTTGAGCAACGCAGATACGGCAAGATACAGCGCCAGAAGAATCAGGGCGGTCGCGGCAACGCCGTTAAAGAATTGAATATCGAGTCCCTTTGAAGCGCTGAAGTTCGCCAGTGTTAGTTGGCCGAGAGACCACAGCGTCATGACCAGAACAAACGTCATAGGAAACAGCGTGAAGCCGAACCGCTGGCGCGCATTCGAAAGCCAGACGGTGATCGACAACAGCGTGAGCGCCGCCAGTAGCTGATTGGACGCGCCGAACAATGTCCAGAAGTTGATATACGACGTACCGCCGCCGCCCGTTGCGATCACATAGAACGGCAGACCCATCGTTAAAAGCGTGCCGAAAACAATCCCCAGGGAACCCTTCCAACCGAAAAGTTCCTGGACAATATACCGACCGAGGCGGGTGCCGACATCGAGCGTGTCGAAGACAAACGTTGAGAACGCCATGGCGCCGAATGTGATGGCGAAGGCAAGATTCTCCGGGCCGATGATAAGTGTCATGAATCGGCCAATACCGTTTCCATAAATCGTCCCCGCAGCGAGGCCTTTCACGTCGTCCGCAGTCACGATCATGATCGTCACGATTGCAATGAGTGCCACAAAAGCTTCAGCGAGCATGGCGCCGTAGCCGACGGTCTTGCAGTGGGATTCACGGGAAACCTGTTTTGATGTCGTTCCACTGCACACGAGCCCATGGAAACCGGAACACGCGCCGCAGGCAATGGTCACAAAAAGGAAAGGAAACAGCATTCCCGTCGCGCCTCCGACATCCCAGCTCTTGAATGCGGGTTGTCTGATCTCATACCCACCAAAGAGAACGCCGATTACACCGAGGCCCAGCGCAAGATAAAGGATGAATCCTCCAAGATAACCGCGAGGCTGCAACAGGGACCAGACCGGCATCACGGACGCCACACAGCAGTAAGCGAGGATCAAAATCCCCCAGTTGCGGGCGCTCATGATGAAGTAGGTCGAGACATAAGTTCCAAGCCACGACGTTCCAAGTGCCGCAGGGACAAAGATCAACGTCATCAGCCATAAGGGCGGACTCATGTAGCGCTGGACGATCCCCATGACGACGGCCAGCAGCAAGTAGAAAATACTGGCGGCCGCTACGGCGCCACCCGGATTGAACTGAACCTGGACGCCCTGAAGTTCTTCGGTTGCGCTGACGAACGTTCCCGCAGTGATCTGGGTGAACGCGATGATCACGTAAATCAGCACGATCCAGATGAACAGCATCATGGCACGCCCGGCGCCGGTGCCCAGATGTTCGCGCGTGATGTCGGCGATGGAGCGCGCCCCATGCCGGACGGATGCCGTCAGGCTCGAGAAGTCGTGAACGGCGCCTATGAAGACAACACCAAATCCGATCCAGATAAGGGCAGGCAACCAGCCCCAGTACTGCGCAGCAAGGATTGGACCGGCGATAGGCCCGGCCGCGGCGATCGCGGAGAAGTGTTGCGCGAAGAGATAAAAAGGCTGGGT
>DASTBJ010000366.1:0-3246 GCA_035712125.1 Terriglobia bacterium | reverse complement strand
CCCTGATCGACCCTCAATCAGAAGATCAAGCGGTACGGGATCGAGATACGAAAGAAACGTGACCGCACTTCCGGCGTGCATTCCATAAAATAGCGATCATGCACAACGATCTGCTTGCCCGCCTTCGTCAAATGGCCGCGAAGCAACCGAAGAAAATTGTCTACCCGGAAGGCGGTGACCCTCGGATCCTTCGAGCGGCGCGGGCTATTGCCGATAACGGCATGGCCAGACCCCTACTCGTCGGCGCGCCAAAGGCTATTTCACAGATTGCAGAAGAGTCTGGTGTCAAAACGACGGGGATCGATATCGTCGAACCGACAAGCACACGAAAGCAGCACTACGCAGACCTTCTTCTCGCCGATTGGAGAGCTCGAGGTGTTACTGAGATTGAAGCCATAACCCGGCTGGACGATCCCATGTATTTCGCGGCAGCGATGGTGCGTGCGGGAGACGCGGATGGCTTCGTCGGTGGGGCAGCGACGACGACAGCCGATACTGTTCGCGCCGCCATCCACTGTATTGGGTTGAAGCCGGGATCGTCTGTAGTATCCAGTTTCTTTCTGATGGTCCTGCGAGATACCGCTCTCGTTTATGCAGACTGTGCGGTCGTGCCCTTACCCACAGTCACGCAACTTGCAGACATTGCCATGGATGCTGCCCGGAATGCCCGAATCTTTCTCGAAACTGAGGCGCGTGTCGCATTCCTTTCGTTTTCTACAAAGGGGAGCGCTCAGCACTTTTCACTAGACCGAATTCGCGAGGCCGTTGCTACCGTGAAGGCGCGCGACTCCGGTCTCCTGGTGGACGGGGAGTTGCAGGCGGATACAGCTTTGGTGCCCGAGGTAGCGCAATCGAAAGCCCCCCGCAGCGCCATTCAGGGCAACGCAAACACGCTCATTTTTCCTGATTTGAACTCGGGTAATATCGCCTACAAGTTAACGGAACGGCTGGCTGGCGCGAGGGCAGTTGGACCAATTCTTCAGGGATTGCGAAAACCCGCCAATGATTTGTCGCGAGGGTGTACGGTGGAGGATATTATCGACGTTTCAGCGGTAACGGCTTTGCAGTAGGGTCTCGGACCGGATACCCTCTACCCGGTCCGGAACTCTCAGTCTTCTACAACTCGACGAACCTTCTTTCGGCTGCGCTTGCGGGCAAGTGCCTGTTTGATGCGCTTTTTCTCACCAGGCTTCAAGTAGAAGGAGTGCTTTTTAACTTCTTTTATGATGTCTTCCTGCTGGACCTTCCTCTTGAAACGCCTTAGGGCATTCTCAATGGACTCACCGTCCTGAATGCGAACTTCGGCCACTCAATACACCCCCAATCCCGTTATAAAGTCTTTCGATTATCAAGGCCACCCCCCGCAAAGTCAAACTCCCGTTTTGGGGTGTTATACTCCACGCTCTATGGCGCGCTGCCCTCTCTGTTCCGAGCGTTCCGCCAAGCGATTCTGCCCGGCCAAACAGTCGTCGATCTGCACCGTGTGCTGCGGCACAAAGCGAGAAGTGGAGATTGACTGCCCAAGTTCCTGCGTTCATCTGCAGGCAGGCCGTTCTTATGCATACGGAAAGCCCTCGGATCCGGACCTCATCGTCAAAGCGCGATCCGTTCGCCCAAACTTCATGACGGAATATGGGCCCGTACTCGCTTTACTCGGACGAGCCGTCGCCGAGGAGCGGTACGGCTCGCCGTGGCTGGTGGACCCGGATGTAGCCGATGTCTATCGAGCGCTGTTTGCAACGATCAAGACACTGTCCAGCGGGATCTACTATGAAACGCTTCCAGAAGGATCGGCCAAAGTTGCACTTTTCCGTAAACTAAAGGCAATTTTGGACAACCTGATATCTCCCTCGGATCCGCAGCACCGGGCACTACGGCTTTCGGAGGTGCAGGAGATCCTGGATTTCCTTATTCTCCTAGTCGCCGCAAACTCCAGTGGTCGTCCCAGGAGTCGCCAGTATCTGGATTGGCTATCTGCGATGTCTGGTGTCCCTGCGCCGCCCACCGAATCCAGCCGCCTCATTATTCCGTGAAGGTTCTCGCCATTCGGCTCGGTCGTTTTGGAGACCTCGTACTGCTGCTTCCCGCCCTGTCGTTGCTCAAGGCGCGTTTACCTCAATGTCATCTGACCCTCTTGACCGATACCCGCTGGGCCCCTCTTGCGGAGATGTGTCCGGCAATCGATGAGATCATTGCGGTGGATAGAATCGACATGCGCGACGGACCGCCCTGGAGGGCAATCGGGCGGATCGGCCGCCTCCTGTCGGATGTTCGAAGGCGCCGCTTCGATGTCGCGTTAGACTGCCACGGCTTCCGCGAAACCAGTCTGCTGGCATGGTGGAGCCGCGCCCCTCAAAGGTGGGGACTGAAGCGATTTGATCAATCGTTCCTGGGCTTTTGCTTCAATCGTCCCCCGGTGCTTGAGGATAAGAGTCTTCACGCATCTCAATCTTTCGTGAGATTAATCAACAGCTTCGTCCCGTTGCCGGAAAGGGTCGAATCGCGGCCGCCTCTGGTTATTCCGGAAGACGCGTTGCGGTGGGCTCAGGAAACTTTCCGTCGTTCAAGGCCTGTCGTATTGTTTGTCGATGCACCGGTTCCGGCGCGGATTTGGCCGCTTGAGCGCTTTACGGCGCTCGCTGAATATATCGTCGTAAAGTTGCAAACTCACGTCGTGATCATCGCCGAACGCCCGTTGAAATTGCAGAATCCAAATACTCAGGTTCTCTCGGGTTTATCGATTTCTCGACTCGCGGCTGTCATAGCGAGGGCAAGATTCCTGGTCAGCAACGATACCGGACCCATGCACCTTGGCCCGGCATTGGGGATTCCGACACTAGGGATTTTCAGTGTTGGAATTGCGACGCACTTTAGACCAACGGGACCGATGGACCGTTATGTTCAGGGCAACCCAATTGAGACGGTAGGGATTGAAGAGGTCGTCGCAGTGGTACGTGAGATGTGGGGATCTACCGATCCCCAAAGTCCTCGACACTGATTTTCAATTCCTGGAGAAATTTAAGGTCCTGCGACGTTACCTGCAGTTTGCCTTTGCTGACAGTGGGGTCGCTCGCGGGCGGGGCGGATTCCTCAATGCCTTTCTTGTTAAACCCTATCGTCGCTTCCAGGGCGAGAACGACTTCATAGCCGGCGTCGCGGACGTTCTGGATCGCCTGATTAATTTCGACCGATTGAGACAGCGCAACGTTGATTGCATCCCCGAGCTCTTTCAGCAACCCTTTTAGC
>DASTBJ010000365.1:0-6851 GCA_035712125.1 Terriglobia bacterium | reverse complement strand
GCACCGCGCCCGACTGCGTTCCGCCCGTATTCGGCACAAGGGCCTTCTGTATCGCTAAGTGACGTGCTTCCGGTGCGAATTTGCTCTTCCACCGAAGGTCCGCCATTTTGGGCAACGCAGAGGCGCATCTTTGCAGTCTGCTCGCCGGCATTGGTATTTGCTCCCGACGACGCCATGTAGTTTCTGGGATTGCCCGCATTACCGGATCGCGCTCGAAAGTCCGCACCGCCGTCCAGCAAAGCCTTCACCGCAGCAGGGTGTTTCTGCTCGACAGCCCACATCAGTGCAGTCGTACCGCGAATGGGTTCCTTCGCGTTGACGTCAACACCGGCAGCCAGGAGTGCCTTCACTGCCTCCGGGCTGCCGTTGCGCGCCGCGAGCATCAGCATCGTTTCCCCGTTCGGTCCCTTCTCCGTTGCGTCCGCGCCTTGCTTCAAAAGCCGGGTAATGACAGCCGGGTTCCCATACAGCGACGCCATGAAAAGCGGGCTGATTCCATTCCGATTCGTGACCTTTGCCCTTGCGCCGGCCTTCAACAGCGCATCGAGCATGACGACGTCGTTGCGGTGGACAGCCCAGTGCAACGCAGTTGAACCGTCAGGCTGTGTGGCATTGACGTCCACCTTTTTCGCAATAAGGCTCCGAACAGCTGCAAGGTCCCCACGCTCAGCCGCGCTGGCAACCTCGCTGGGGCCCGCTCCAAGGACAATACCGGCGATGCAGGAGAGCATCACAGCGATGCAGATCACAATTATTCGATTGGGCATTTCGTTATCTCCTCGGCGGCGACCCGGAATTCAACCGGCCTCATAACTTCGCCAGCGGCCCATTACTGTCTCCCTGCTTCTCGCGGTCGATTCCAAACATGTGAAGAATGCTGAGCAGCAGGTTTCCTGTCGTGACCGTTTTCATCGGATATGTGAGAAAACGGCCTCCTTTAAGCTTTCCGTTCGCTCCACCAACCAGCGTGTGGCCTACGTCATAATGCATGTGCTGATTCGAATTGCCCATGTTCGAACCGTAAAGGATCAGGGAGTGATCCAACAGGGTGCCGTCGCCATCCGGGGTCGCCTGTAATCTCTGCGCAAAGTGAGAGAGGGTCGAGACATGGTATCGGTTCAGCTTTGCGTAGTCGGCCAGGTTTTTGGCGATCTCCTGATGATGGGACAAGCCGTGGAAACTGCCCGTTCGTCCACCTTCCGGGAACCACTCGTTTCGCGGCAACGGGTATGCAACACCGGTAAGGTCGCGCGCCCCGAGAAGGGTTGCAACACGCGTGATATCGGCTTTGAACGCCAGGGTCGTCAAATCGAAATGCAGCTTTATATGAGTGTCAAAATCCTCGGGGATGCCATTCGGTTCATCGCTCAACGGAATCGTCGACGACGCCGATGCGGCGAGTTGAATGCGGCGCTCAATCTCATGGATTTCGGTTGCGTAATCGTCAACGACCCGACGGTCCGCCGCTCCCAGCTCCTTCTTAATGGAACCCAGCTCCGATCGCACAGAATCGAGAATGCTCTGGCTCAGTTTTCTGCGTTTTGCGCGATCTTCCGGTGTCGCCCCGCTTCCGAACAGCCGTTCGAAGACCACCTGAGGATCGAGCTCCATCGGCAGCGGTTTCGTACGAAGCACCGTTTCTTCCGCCGGTGTTTCGACTTCAACCCACGAGATCGAATTCGTATAGGAGCAGCTGTAGCCTTCCCCACAGTTGGACGAACTCGAATTGGGATCCTCGACCGCTAGCTGAAGCGATGGAAGCAGGGAGTCTTTACCGATTCTCTGAGCAATTTGCTGGTCGATGGTTGCGCTGCCAACCGTGGCGTCTGCGCCCGTGGTCTTGCGCGGCTTGATGCCAGTCATGAAGGCTGCAGCGACCCAGTGGTCCGAACCCGTTGTGCCCTCCGGAGGCTCAGCAGATTGCGACCACAGACCTCCCAGAACCAGAGTCCGGTCTTTGACAGGTGTCAGTGGTTCCATGATGTACGACATCTTGTCGATGGGACCTTCGGTCATCTCCCAGTACGAATACGCCAATCCGTGGGGGAAAAATATTCCCACAAAGCGCGGGGGTGGAGTGGCTGCCGTTTGTGCCAACGCCGTTGCTGCCGGAACCATGGCGTCCAGCAAGGGCAACGCCAGGGTGACGCCCGCACCTTTTAAAAACGTACGCCGGGGCAGGTGTCGCTTTGAGATAAACATGACTAGTTGGCCTCCTTCGCGGAATTCTGCGTACCCGTCTGTTTGGGCACCATGTTCTTCTGGAACGCGTCGCTCTCCACAATACCGAGGATCAGCGCAGAGAACCTGTTTTTGTTCTGCGCGACGTTGCTGGCGATCTTTCGAACGGCCGGCATGTCTTCCGGATCCAGACGGCGTCCAAGCGCGTAGGTCAGAAGTTTCTCCGTGGTGACGCGTACGAACTGATCGGAATAGCCTACGAGCCACTTGCGCAAGCCGGCCGGCCCGTCGACCTCTGTTCCATCGAAGACGACTTCTTTGGCAAGGATCGCATCACCCGCGTCCTTCGTTCGCCATAGTGCAATTGCGTCGAAGTTTTCAAGCGTGAATCCGATCGGGTCCATCAGACGGTGGCAGTTGATGCATGCCGGACCAGCCTTCCGATGATCCAGCATTTTGGTTCTCATCGAAGGATCCACCGCGTTACCCCGAGCGTCGTTCGCCCGCGCGGGAAGGGGCGGGACGTCGTTTGGCGGATCCGGAGGAGGAACGCCCAGAATGTTGGACATCACCCATTTCCCGCGTGTCACGGGAGAATTCCGCTCGGGCTTTGCGGTTGTCGACAGAATTGCTCCCTTTCCAAGAAGCCCTTTACGAACGTCAAGCTCCGGTCCGAGACTCACGCGCCGAAACTGGCTGCCATAAATGTTGGGAACGCCGTAGTGTTTCGCGAGGCGTTCGTTCACAAACGTATAGTCGGCATCGAGCAGGGTAATTACGCTGCGGTCCTCTCGAACGATACTGTCGAAAAGGAGTTCCACTTCCCTCCGCATGGCCTGGCGCAGAGGATCATCGAAGTCCGGATAAATCAGAGGTAAAGGACTGGTGACCTGAAGTCCCCGTAGATTCAGCCACTGCCCGGCAAAGTTCACACCAAGCGCCTCGGACCGGGGATCCCTCAGCATTCTTCGGACCTGCGCTGCAAGAACGCCGGGCTGGCGCAGTCTCCTCTGGCTGGCAAGGCTCATCAACTCGCTGTCCGGCCCTGTACTCCAAAGAAAGAACGAAAGACGGGAAGCCAATTCCAGATCGCTGATCGAATAAGGCACTCCAGGTTTTACCCCGGCGGGCTCCACCTCAGCTCTGTAAATAAACTTGAAGCCGGCGAGCACCCGGGCGAGTGCGATCCCGATGGCGTGATCGAAATCACCGGCCTGCCGAGCTTCCCGATAGAACGGCATCAACTCGGCCATATCGGCAGCTGTCACGGGTCGGCGATATGCCTGCATTGCGAGTGTCCGCAGTATCTTCTCCGCACAGGCGGCGTCCTCCGCCGGGACGGCAGGCCTGCAAACAAAGATCTTTCGACGGCTGGGAGAATCCGTGGCCTGCACGGCATTGAAGGGCCCCTCGATTCGCACGGTTCCAATATGCGGAAAGAATGTGTAACCCGGTGTTGGGCCGGTCTGCACGGTATCGCGCATGAAGTGCTTGTTATAGTCGAGAATGGGCGCAAGATTTGTTGCAAGGTACGTCACGCCGAGTTTGTGTGGTCCTGCCGTTGTCTTAAAGCGAACTCTCATGGCATTGGCGCCACCACGATTGCCGCCGACTCCCTGACCCTGCCCTGCGCCAGCTCCGCCACGATTCGCGCCAGCTGGAGCTGCAGGAACACCTTCAGCACCCGCGGCCTGTTCACCGCGATTGCCGCGTCCCTGGCCCCCTCGTCCGCCACCGCCGCCGCAGTTCGAGTTGCCTCCACCGCCTCGACCGCCCTGCCAATCGATCAACTGAATGCGCTCGCCATCGAGCAACACTTCAACTTTTTCGCATTCTACGGAACCAAAACCCGTCGGGGACATGTTGTCCCCGAATATCGGTGTGATGGTGACCGTATACTCGCCTTCCGAGGGGAAAATATAGTCGAGCAACACGCCGCCCCGCGTTCCGAACGGCAACCCTTCGACATGCCCGCCTTGAGAACTGTCTTCCGGAGTCCGATAAACATACAGGCTGGGCGTTACGGGTTCGCCCAAAGCAAGCCGACTGATCTTCTGTGCGGCGGCAACGTAGGCTTCTACAAGAGTGGAAGATACGGATAGTGTGCCCGCCATATTGTCGAAGCCGCTGGAATCATCGGACGGGAGGTACTTCGCAACATCAATCCTGAGGTCGAGCAGATCCCGAATCGCGTTGGCGTACTCCGTTCGATTCAGTCGATGCAGGCCGGGCGCAGGTGTGTATGGCTCGGCAGTCCGGTCGAGTTCGTTCTCAAGCCACGTCAGGAATGCTGAGTACTCGGCCTTTTCCGGCCGCTCCTGATCCGGGGGAGGCATCATCCCCGCGCGAAGCTTCCGTACAACCTTTTCCCACTTATCCCTGTCTGCTGCAACGCGCGTGATGTCCAGAGCTTCGAGGGACAGGTTGGCGGTGCGCGCCCTGTTGTTATGACACTCGATGCAATAATTGCTCAGCAACGCTCGTTGCGCGTTGAGCGCCTGGGCGGTCCTCGCACCCGCGACGGTGCCCGACTGCGGGCTTCGCGGCGGATTCTGCGCAGTTACCGCAAGAGCTGCCGAAAGGGCCGAGACGACGCCGAAAAACGTGACAAACGTCAGTCTTGTCTTCATGGTTCTCCGAGTTTGGAATGTCCCCTAGAGAATACGATAAGTCCATGACGGAGAAAAGGATCGGACGACTGCTTGTCAGGCTGGCGGCAACTGAGACTGGAAGGCGGAACGAGAGTAAATCTGGATCTGATCTTCCTGACCTGTGGCATAGGGAACCCGCACGACGGCTGCGGGTCGTAACCGCACGCCAGCGTATTCCTGGCCCAGATCGTTCGTTAGAAGTACGCCCCCCGAGCCCAGCATGGACTCGACGTTGGACAACGCCAGCGCCTGTTCGAAGGTGCTGTAATAGATCAGAATATTTGTCGCAATGACGAGGTCATACCGCTGATTCGCAGCGAGCGTAATCCGCTGCAAGACCGCATTCAATTGCAACGTCTCCATCAGACGCACGACTTCTGGACGAATTCGAACGGCTCTGCGGCTATGATCCCGCATCTGCGCGGGTGGCGGTAACGGTTCAATAGTCTCTCCAATCCGAGTCGCAAACCGCTGCCAATACTCCAGTGCGCCAGGACTCCAGGACCGCGTTCGATCAAGCACCAGCTGTAACGTATAGCCTTGCTGTGCACGAGCACGGGTTATCGTTCGTGTAATGTGCTCAAGCGTTGGCACCGAAATATCGGCAACAGAAATGCGAAGGTTCTGGAGACTCGCCAGACCCAGCCGAACCAGAGAATCCACGATGGCAAAGGGCTGCAGCGTTTGAAGAGGATAATGATCAAAGCCCGAATCTTTATCGGTGAAGTCGAGGCCGGGACCCAGAATCGCAACGCGTCGAATCGAAGTGAGAAGGCCGCGACGCTTCGCTTCCGCCAGGCCCTGTTCAATGGCGTAGTTCGGCCTGAAGTCCGTGTCTCCTGAAAGGCCGCGGTCCTTGTAGATATCCGAGATCCCTGGCGCCTTGGAGGCATCAATTCCAGTAACACGATTGACCGCACCTTGATAATGCAGACGTTCCGCCTGATATCGATTGATGTTCTCCATTACGTATCTGGCAAGCTTCTCTCTCGGCTGTCCCTGGACCGCACTGTAACCGAGCCGTGTAATCAGCCCGGACATGAAAACGAGTCTCTCGTTGCTTCCGGGGGCGGCGACGGCATCGACGAAAGCGGACACCCGGGCCGCTTTGCGCCTGCCGACTTCCCCGGCATCGGTGATATCCGGCGTCACGCGAGGGAGATCGGTAAAAGAGACGCCTAACAGCACAAAGTTGGCGAGCGTGTCTTCGTCCCCACGCTGGAGGCGACTCCGAATCTCCGTATCTCGCCCACGGACCCATTGCGGCCAGGCCGCGCGTACCGAATCGCTGCGAAGGTTAGCCAAAACCGCCGGCAACGGAAACTTCCCTGACCGGATAATGGGCTCTGCCTCTTCATACGTCAGGAAACGGACTGTCGGCCCGGTATTATTCCCGGGTATCTGGAACACCAGGGGAAGGCCGGCTGCCAGCCCGGGTAGCTTCAGAAAATCCCGTCGACTGAGTCTAATGTGCAGGGGGCGACGCATCTCTGTCCGGAGTATAATCATCAAGTCCTAAAGAACGAAGGGAGACCGTGGCCGTGAGAATGTGGAGGTCGGAAAAACCCTTGATGTGGATCGCGCTGACCGTTTGCTGTGCTGCAGCGGCGTTCTCTGCAGGGCAAGGACAAATGTCCAGGGGCGAGATCGTTTTGAACAATGCCTGCGTGAGCTGTCACGACATACGACCGATACAGACGCAAGCAATGGACAAAGAGGGCTGGGCAGCTCTAATCGAGAACATGATTCAAAAGGGCGCCCAGGTGAAAGGTGAGGACATTCCCACACTGGTGGACTATCTAACCCAGGAGCATGGTCCTCTACCCAATGGCACAGGCAAGGGTATTTTGCTGGACGTGTGCACTCGTTGCCATGATCTTCACCGCGTGCGGGAGCATGGCGCAACTCGCGAGGAGTGGGAAGATCTGCTGGTTCACATGATCAACGAAGGCGCACCACTCTCTGATGATGACTTTCCGGTCCTGCTGAACTACCTCAGCCGAAACTTCCGCCCCCGCG
>DASTBJ010000364.1:0-3705 GCA_035712125.1 Terriglobia bacterium | reverse complement strand
GGGGTCAAGGGAACACCGCCTTTCCGTTGGTAGTCCGCGTCCTGCTTTGACTTGTCGAATTTTGGAACAATACGAACTCGGCCTTATGGCAGCTAAGGTTCCAAATTCTGGTGTTCGCAATGAAAACAGTTGGTCAAAAATGAGACACTCGCAGCGTGGAAAGAGCGGAAAGAAGACAGAAGGGAGGGCGCGGGGTGTCCCATTAACATCAACCCCACGCCCTTAGGTGCTGCCGGCCGGCTAGGCGCTGACCGCACCCAAATGTTTATCCGAGCATGAGCATTTCACGCCCTGAGCGCAATCGGAGCAGCAATAGTCGCCGTCGGCATGGGCAACTCCTCGCTCCGGCCAGTCCTCGAGGGGCAAGCCGCAACCGGGGCATTGGAGCCCTCCTGGCAGCTCGTTGACATTTGCTGCTTCCATCGCGCCTCCTTTAAAGGTCGCTCCGACACAACAACTAGAAGGTCACTCCGACCGAAAAACGGAAGTTGTCCTGACGTTGACCATTCAGTGTTGTGGGTTCAATTACACCGGTACCGCCTAACACCTCGACGGTGCGGTCACGAAGAAATATAGGAGCGTAATCCATCTGAAAGACTCTTATCTTAGTTCGCTCGCCAACGCGCACGTCTACGCCACCTCCAACGGAGGCCGCGAAATCGGTGGAGCCGACGACGAATGAATTCGTGGGCGTTCCGATCGACGAATCAAATTCGCGACTCGCTTTGAAGCGGTTGTACGCGAAACCGGCTAGTACACGTGCGAACGGCTGAACTCGCGACGTACGCGCGAATTTCACTGCCGGTCCGCCGAGGAAGTAAAAGGTATCGGTATTGGCGGTATCCGTAAAGCCGGTGAAGTCGTCCGACTTGCCCCTTCGAGCCCAGGAGAAATCGCCGGTCAACCCGATACCCACTTCGTTGTATCCGGTAATCGACGCGTTCACGCCGTGAAGTGTGGTGCGCTCACGGAAGAAATCCGTATCAAAAATCCATGCTGGGTCATTTCGATTGGGCAACCCCTCGCCCTGAAGGTTCGTGTATCCGACAAAAATCTCAGGCGACTGTGCAGCACCGATTGTGGCGGTCGCAAGAATGCACGCCACAGCGGCGATTAGTGTTTTACGCATTGCCAGGCTCCTTTCGTACTTAGCAGAGTCCCGTGCTTGTTGTGCAATTGTCTGCCCGCCTCTTGAAACACGCGGTGGAATATGGACTTAGGAGGAAAACTGGCGACAAAAAAGGCCGCGGCGCTGTCTCAGTCGCAGACACTGAGCACAATTATCGTGCTGCGGCGTGGCTTCAAACGTTGCGTTTTTTTGACATCGTTTCTTCGTCGATTGCCGCGGTTCGTGGAGGTTTTTTCGTTCGCGCGAAGTCTGCTCTTGCCTGTACGGTCGAAGAAATGTGCTTTGCCCCTGTGCGTCCCAGGATCTCCTTCGCAAGCTTCGTCCAGTGATCGTCGTCGCAATGCACGGAAAGAAGATTCCCTCCGTCCCTCACACGGCCCTCATACCGTCTTGCTTCGTACTCCGGTATGCCAATCCCGATGAGTCCGCCGATCACACCCCCCGCCGTTCCTACAGCACCGGCACCCGCGAGAGCCGCAACCACCGGGCCGGCTGCGAGCAGGGGGCCGAATCCGGGAATCGTGAGCGCACCGATGCCAATCAGCCAGCCCAGCGCTCCTCCCAGAACGACTCCGGAACTCGCCCCTGCAACGACGCCTTCCGGCGCCTTACTCGATTTTTTATGCCCGAAGTCTCTAGAGCCGGCATTTTCGGCCATGAGAAACGAAACGTCCGTGTTACGAAACCCGGAGCTTCTCAAAGCATCGACGGCACTCTCCAAACTTTCATATGTGGGATAGATGCCAAAAACCGAGGTGTTCCTTCTTAACATATGGCACCTCCTGAAAGGAATTTCAGATGGGTAACAAATCCGTAACCTGGACGCACAAGTCCTCAGTCTGCGCGCTGCACGTCCCGTGCCACGGGGCACTTCGCTACCTCATGGCTGTCGCCTGACTGAAGACATCCTCCGCATGATAGGAGCTTCGAACAAGGGGACCTGCAAAAACCCAGCGCAACCCGAGGCGCTGACCGAATTCGCGAAACTGCGCGAATTCGTCCGGATGGTAGTACTTCATGATTTCCGCATGTTTCGGCGATGGGCGGAGGTACTGGCCTACCGTGAAAATGTCCACTCCCGCGTTGGCGGCATCGTCCATAATCTCGTAAACCTCCCGGCTATCCTCTCCAAGGCCGACCATGATTCCGGTCTTGATGAACATTTTCGGGTTCATCTGCTTCGCAGCCTTCAGAATCCCAAACGAAGTGTCATAGTCCGACTTGAATCGAATAGACGAATACAATCGACGCGCGGTTTCGATGTTGTGAGAAAAAATGTCCGGTCCCGCATCCGCGATGACGCGGACCGCGTCGAGTGAGCCGCGAAAGTCGGGCGTCAGCAATTCGATCCTGACTTCCGGATCGCGACGGCGAATATGGCCGACGAGGTCGGCGAAAACCGAGGCGCCGCCGTCCGCGAGGTCGTCACGGTCCACAGAAGTAATGACCGCGTGCCGGAGCTTGAGGTCGGCGATGGCGGCTGCGACTCTTTGAGGTTCCGCAAGATCCAGTTCCGTCGGCTTCCCGCTGGTGACGGCGCAAAAGGCGCAGGCCCTCGTACAGACGTCGCCAAGGATCATGAACGTGGCAGTACGGTGTGTGCCCCAGCACTCCGCGATGTTCGGGCACATCGCATCCTCGCAGATCGTGTTCAGGTTGTGCGACCGGAGAATGCTTCGCACTTCGAAGAATGTGTCGCCGCTCGGAATGCGGACTTTCAGCCAATCCGGTCGTTTTTCCATCGTGTCTACTATACATGTCTGGTGTAGAGTTCGTCCGCAACGCGAAAGGAGGTCCATGCATGAGCAGGCTCAGCGGCAATCGTGGTGGGGTACTGAAGGTACTCCTCATCATCTTCGGGGTCCTGTTCCTGTGCGTCATCATCGGAGCGGTTTACGTGGCGATGCACTTCAAGGAATGGGCAGCGGATTTTGCGTATGTCGCGGCGCAGGAGATCGTCAAAGAGTCCGGACTGCCCGACGACCAGAGAACGGCGATCCTTGGGGAGATCAAGCAGTTGAGCGAGGATTACAAAAGCGGAAAAGTAAGCACGGAAGAACTGGCGCGGGTCGCGCAGACGATTTCCGAAAGCCCCCTGATCCCGCTGGCCGGCGTGCAGTTCGCCCGCCACAAGTACATTGAACCTTCAGACATGACCGAGAAGGAAAAGGCAGACGCCATCCTCGTGGTCCAGCGGTTTGCCCGGGGCGTCTATGAAAAGAAAATTCCGAAAGAAGATGTGGACGAGGTTGCCAAACCGATAGCGGATCTCAAATCCAATGGCAGGTGGACCATGAAAGAAAATCCGACTCGGATGGAACTGGATCAGTTCATAGCCAATGCGAAGGCTCGGGCCGATGCCGCCATGATCCCCAACGAACCCTTCGACCTGGATATCGCTAACGAACTTCGGAAGGCTATCCAGCGCGGCTAGGTCACCTGACGGAACAATCGGCACTCACGCGGTGGTCCATCTCTATAGGAGAACTCGAACATACTTCAACCTCGAAGCGCTCGAGCTCGCTAATGGCATCGCACCTTCTGTTGCGGCAAGCCAGGTCCAGGGCGAGGCGGAT
>DASTBJ010000363.1:0-2473 GCA_035712125.1 Terriglobia bacterium | reverse complement strand
CGTGTTCAAGTCGTCGCCGCCGCCGAAATAATTGGCACGGGACATACTCAACAGAACCTTTCTTATCAAATGCTCCCTTGGCGGGTGTTGCCGCACGGGTATAGCTATTTTCCTAAAATAGGTCAAGCTGTAAATGATTATCGTAAGAAATATTGTTGGTGAGGGACTCGGGCCACAATCCTTCAGGGCAGCGAGGACGCGAAGCTGCCGATTTTCGTGACCACGGAGGGGACGCCAACAAAAGCTGGTGCCGGGCAGCCAATAGGTGGATGTGGGTGGAAACCATGAAGGAGATCAAAATGGACCACGAGTACAAGGAATATCCCGGCGTGACTCACGGCCCAATCATCGACATAGACTCCGCGGCTGTGCCGTCGCGGAAGACTCACCTCTCATGCCAGTGTTTTATGGCGAAGCTTCTCGCATGCGCCGCTGGCGGCAGAACATTATTCGACCTTGTTCTGCCGCGCGCAGCGGCAATTTCAGAAACTGAATCGCAACTGCCCCTGGAAAGCCCGACCTCCGGTCTTCGTTGTCGAGATACCGAAATCATCGTCGTTAATGCTGAGTTCCGGCATTGCGGGTGTTGGATGATTCAGGATATTCGTGGCATCGAATCGTACCTGGAGGGATTTGGTCTCCGTAATTCTAAAGGTCTTGCCAATGTTCCCATCGAATCGGATTTGCCCGAGATTCTCCATCGTGCTTTGTCCCAGCGTGCCCTGTTTACCCGGTTGCGGGTTTTGCAGGACGATCTGGACGTTTTGCCCATCGATGACGGTCGATCCAGGCGTTCCTTCCGGGACGACGCGGGCAACAGCCTGCAGACCGCAGTTGACGTTCGCCGCCAGGTTGAATCCCATGGTGTCGGTCTTATTTGCGAGAGCGCATTGAGGGTCAGGAACAACCACGAACTCGTCGCCGAAATAACGTCCTTCATTGGCGGCACCGTCCCATTGCATATCGCCCTTTCGTAGATCAAAGGGCCCGACGATGTCGGGAACAGTGATCGCTCCGGACGTCACGAGACCGGAAGCATAGGTCAAGCCCCCAAGTGCCGTGATACTGTCCGGCCGTCCACTGGACAAGTTCAGGATCAAACTCGCCTGCCACCGCTCGATCAATCGGGCCGCCCATCCGGAACTGTTGCCAAAGAAGAGCTTGTTGGGCCCCAACGGCAGTTCGATGGTTCCATTCGTTCTCCAGTCGTGGCTGACGTGACTATAGAGGAGCTTGTAGTCGAGCTCTCGATTGAGGGGATTCGCGTTACCGGATCCGGGTATTCCCATGTTCTTGGACCAGGTGTAGGTTGTCGTCGCGCTGAAACCGTAAGTCGGACGCAACGTGACTTGTGCCTGCATCGAGTGGTAGTTCGATGAACTGGAATTGGTCCTGTAGTTTGCGACGCTGACCTGAGGATTAGAGATCAGATAGTTTTCGGGGAAGCATCGCAGGGGGATGGTATTTGCGCCGGTGCCAAACGTCTGGGTACCGCCCTGTACCGCGATGCGGTCACAGCCGTTGCGCAAAATTCTGCCGCTTGGAGTGACGCCCAGGGATGTGTTCGAGACGTACCCGGTTCCCCCTGTATCCGTCAACAAAGAGTTGACCACAGCAAGATAGTTCCCGTTGAGTAGATTTGTCCGGTAGGTCATGCTGCGGCGCAGATGAGCGGCACCCGTTTGATAGACGCCGTTGGCATTGAGCGTTCCGACCGGTGCGTATCCTTCGGCCGCGGCCGCGCCGCTCACATTCAATCCCGCCAGCATTTGCGTCAGCAGGAGAGGATCGTCGCCGCGTCGAGCCGCGTCGAGCGCGTCATACAATTCCTGATTGAAATAGACATTGTTCAGGTTGAGATTGATGTCGGATTCCTGCTTCTTGCTCTGGGTTCCGATGTAGCGGATGTCCACGGTCAAATTTCGCAGAACGTTTGAGGTGATCGACAGGTTGAAATTCTGTGTGTACGGGGTCACATAGTCCGGATCGTATCCGTACAATGTTCCGGATCGGCTATAAATGTTCAATGTGCCGCCGGGAAGAGCCGGACTCACCGGGCGCAACGGAACGATGCGCGGAACGTCACTCAACTTCAACACTTCGTTGGGGAATTGTGCGGATAATTGAGCGGCCGTCGTCAACGCGCTCGTTGCTCCGAGAGCCGACCCCAGGACCTGTTGCGTGCCACCCCCAATACTCGAATTGTTTCGGCCCGAGCCGCCGTACGTTAGCGAATAACCACCGCGAACGGTCGTCGGGTTCTTCTCAAACCACGGAACCTGGTAGGAGAAGCCAACAGCGGGTCCGATGTTGTCCCAGTCTGCGGGGATTGCCGTCTTACCTGGGTTCGGACTATTCGGTCCGACAAATTGCAGTTCGGTCAGGAAAGCGGAGTTACAAGACGACGTGGGCAGGCCGGTCTGGGCCACGCCCTGAGTGCACTGCAATGCGTTTCCGGCGGTGGGACCCGTCC
>DASTBJ010000362.1:0-3980 GCA_035712125.1 Terriglobia bacterium | reverse complement strand
GGGAAGTCCTCAAGGAGGAAGGCTTCGCGCCGTTGCCGCGACGTCTGGATTCGGAGCGTCCCGATCGCCCGCGGCCGACAGTGGAGCCCATCTCCGACGTTCGGAACTTTTCTTTGGATTCCCGTTCCTTCACGACTCGGTGTGGCGGGCTGTTCCTCTTCGTTCCGGATTTGGTGCGCCTGAATCTGGGTCGATTAGCTCAGAGCGCCCACTTGCCAGGATCGAAAATGATCCCGGCCGAACAGGCCTTGCGAAGTTGTCTGGCGTTGAAGCTGTGGTCGATCGAACGCCGCAGCCATGTCATGGCCTTGGTTGCCGACGAAGGACTGGCCCTATTTGCAGGGCTCAATGCGATTCCCAAGAAAAGCTATCTGTCGGAATACTCTTCCCGGGTCAGTCACGCGAAGACGACTCAAATGTTGGCCTCCTGGCATGAACTGGTGAGTCCGGACAACCTATGGGATGGGGAGTCCTTCAATCTCGATTTTCATTCTGTTCCCTACTACGGCGAGCATCCGGCCATCGAGCGCCACTACGTGTCGGCGCGTAGCCGGCGTCAACCCAGCATCCTGGTATTTCTGGCTCAAGATGCCGCGGGCCGGGCTTTTTGCTACTCCAATGCGGACCTGCGCAAAGGCGAGGAGGCCAACGAGATCTTCAACTTCATTTCCTTCTGGAAACGCACCCATGGCCAGCAGCCCGGCCATCTGGTTTTCGACTCCCGTCTGACTACTTATGCGAATCTGGCGAAGCTGGACAGGATGGGGATTTCTTTCATCACTCTTCGCAGGCGGTCTCCGGCCCTGCTGGAGGAAATTGCCCTGCTGCCGCGCTCAGCCTGGCGCACTGTGGAACTCGATGTTCCCACCCGTAAATTTCGCTTCCCTCGTGTCTATGAACAGAAAATCACGCTCGCTGGCTCTAGCTTCCGCCAGTTGTTCATCCAGGATCTTGGACACGACGAACCGACGATTCTGCTCACCAACCAGCGTGGTATCTCCGACAAGAAACTCATCACTCGCTATGCTCAACGCATGCTCATCGAAAATGCCCTTTCCGATGCCGTGAGGTTTTTTCATATCGATGCGTTGTCCTCAAGCGTCGGACTAAAGATCGACTTCGACATGGTCTTATTGGTCGTCGCCAGCGGCCTCTACCGCTTGTTGGCCAAAAGAATGCGCGGTTATTCCGACGCTCAGGCCCGACAAATCTTCCGCGACCTGATTGACATGCCCGCCAATGTGAACATCTCTCCAGACGAAATCGAGGTCAGCTTCCATCGCCGCGCGCACCTGCCGATCATCCTCTCCTCTGGCCTTCTCGACCAGACAACCACCGTCCCTTGGTGGAATGGCCTGCCGCTTCGACTCACGACTTATAACGGCCCTTCCCGTACCTGATTCTTAGGCGAATGGTGTGCCGTGGAAATTCAGGCTAGTGTTAATACACTTAAAATTGGATGAAGTCTTCCATTGGTTCAGGCTGAGCGTAATGACGTCTGGGATTCGGCAAGTCTAGCAATATTTTGCCGAGGACCCTGGCATTCGGGTTTGCGGATATCGACGACAAAACGAGACGCAAGTCTTTCAAGAATTGTTCAACGCCAACTCGGGAAAACTTGCTCCGAACGTACTCGGCCGAGATCATGAACGCCTTGTCGTTGTGGGTGACATAGATTCCAAACTTCGAGTAGCGTGGCAACACTGGGCCGGGAACGTCAATAGACGTTAGAGACGCATCGAGAGGGTCCTGTGTCCGAAACGTGTTTTCGGTCTTTCGGATATCAAGCAGGACGGTTGCGTCGCCGACTCTCGGTGTCCGCCCGAGCGCCTTCCAGAGCGCAGGCAGCGGTAGGGCTTGATGTGCTAAGGACTTTAATACGTCCTTACTCACCTGTTCAAGGAGTTCTGCACCGGTTGGATGATTTGACAGATCAATGCCCAGGAGATGTGTATTCGCGAAGTAACCGATCGATCTGCCTGTGTGAGGTCGCATGCGATTCGCGAAATGACACCAAACTGCAATTCTTGCTTTGCCTGTATATTCCGACAATACGACAGCTAACGCTGCGAGGAAAAACGTGAAAAGTGTTATGTTTGCAGTCCTCGCGGAGTGGCGAATTGCATCCGATTCATCCTCGGCACACCAAGTGTTCACACGATCGTATTCATTTTCGACTACGCTGTCAGATTGTAGCGAAAAGGGAAGGTCTCCTACGGCCACTCTCGCCGATGCAAATTTGGCCCACGATCTTTCCCAATAAAGAACATCTGAAGCAAAGAAGTTTTCGCTCAATGCCAAACTTTGCCACCCAGCAAACTCAAGATACGAGAAGCCTGGAGTCGGCAACGTCGAGTTGTCACACCCAGTAAGCAGACTATTGAGTTCTTCCCGGAGAATTCCAAGGGAAAACCCATCCGAGACGATGTGGTCAATGCTCAAAATGAGGATGCTATGTCGGATACTAGTTTTCGCAAGTGTTACGCGCAGCCGTGGTGACTCTCCAAGACCAAACTCGTTGCTTTCACTTTCCTTGACTAGGTTAAACAACGCGCGAGATTGGTCTGCAGCTAGGCTCAAGTTCACAGTATGTACGGGCAAGTCCGTAGGAATTACTGCCGATTGAACATAGTATCCGCCAGCGGGTACGCCCGTCTTGCGGAATAGCTCAAGGTCGCGCGCCCGACTGGAACTATTCAAGTGAACGTTCTCGGTGAAAACAACACACAGTGCGGGATGACGACTTAATAGCTCAAGCAAAGCGCTTTTTATTCGTGCCAGCGGCCAATCCCCGTTAAGCTGGACACCGTAGCGTAGAACTGACGGCAACCAAGTCTCAGAACGTCTTCTAGCTAGTTCACGAAAAAGCAGAACCCGCTCTTGAGTAAGACAGAGAGGATAAGATTGATCGTCTATCAAGCTACAACCAACCACCGCGTGCGGTTGAGTTCGCAGGATTTCGAAAAGGATAAGTCATTGTTGTACCGAGGAAGTTATATCTCCTCAACGAGGCACGCACCCTTCGCTTGCACCTTCCAAATCTAAATCGAAAGTTCCCAATAACCCACCTGACGCGTCGCAGACCAATAATGTGCGTTCGATGAGTCTTAACTTTCGCCGAAGCTGGTCATCTTTGTCCAAGAGCACGATCGCCCCGCCGACGTTGGGAAACCTATCTAATGGAACGTTATGATCCGTGCGCACTCCGCAAATGAGATAAACCTTTCCTTTGAATCTTCCAGAAAGTACCTTAGCCGTGCGGGGTAGCCCGGTCTCCATTTGCAGGGCCTCCGGCCAGCTGACAAATATGAGTATTGAACGCCATCCGAGTAAGTCTCTCCGCTGCACGTGTTTCTCGGAGTTATATTCCTGTAAAGAGAATCCTGGAATCCGACGAGGATGCCACTGTAGCCCTAATTCCCTCTGGAGAATCGAAAGTCGATCGACAGCACTTTTTAAGATGCTGGACGCAATTAAGAGTAGCACCCACAGAATCGATGTGCCAAAGTCGAACAAGCTTAATTCATCAAAACTTACTGTAGCGAACGGATCCATTTGCTAGACAAGAAATTCTGAAACCGCCTTGGGTTGAAACCGTCCCAAGATTCGACCATCTTGCACCGAGACCGCTGTTGGGAGCCAATCGACGCCGTAACGACGCCCGATTTCCCCGTCAGCATCGACAAACACGTGTTTAAGGCCGAGGACTTTCTGCGTGAACGCCTTGCATGAATCGTCGTTGCCGCGGCAAACCAAAACTACGTTGACGAGCTTAGTCGTCGGAGCGCTTCTCAAATCCTCCACTAAAGTGACGCATTTGGTGCAGTCCGGGGATACAAATACTAACGAATGACTGCCGCGGCTCAGCATTTCAGCTTCGATGTTTTCCCCAGAACTTACATCAATCGCACGGAAATTTGGTGCCTCGCCGCCGGCTGATGCAGACGATTTCTCGCCAACCAGCACTGTCAAACGCCGAA
>DASTBJ010000361.1:0-9944 GCA_035712125.1 Terriglobia bacterium | reverse complement strand
CCTTTAACGAGACCCTGCAGGTACACGGAGACCTGCAGCAGATTGAGCATGTTCTGAATCACACCGAGGATAAGCACCCCAATCACGGTTCCCACAATTGTTCCGGCGCCTCCCCGCATGCGGGTCCCCCCGATGACTACGGCCGCAATGACATCCAGTTCGTAGAGCGTGCCGGAGCTCGAGCTGCTGATGGAGGCCAGGCGCGAGGCGACGAGCAGCGCCGCGATGCCCGTGCAAACGCCAAGCAGGGAATAGGTGATCACTTTCACGCCATCGACGTTGATGGCGGAATAGATTGCAGAGCGTTCGTTGGATCCGATCGCGACGATGTAGCGTCCCAGGCGCGTCCAGTTAAGGATGATCCACATTACCAGCGCCACGATTCCGAAGATCAGCACCGGCCAGGGCAAGAGAAGCGGAACCGGCGATGGCGCGCTGGGCGCGATGTTGGTTCCGGGAATCGGAATACCACCGGCTCCCAGCATACCGAACAGGCCCGTGCCTCCAGCCCTGTATTCACCACCTTCAACCAGTGCCATGGCCAGCGAGCGATACGCGGCAAGACCGCCGAGTGTCGCGATGAATGGGGCCAGCTTGCCTTTCGAAATCAGGACTCCATTGATCATCCCGGCAACGCCTCCGGCGGCAATGATCAGCGCGAACGATGCAAGCACGGCTGTCCACTCGGCAGTCCCGCGGTTCAGGAGCGCATTCAGGAAGAGAATGCCGGTACCGCCGAGGAATGCGACCAGTGACCCGACGGACAGGTCAATGCCACCCAGGGTAATCACCAGAGTCATGCCCATAGCGATAATGCCGACAAACGAGACCTGGCGCAGGATATTGAGCAGGTTCTCGGGCTTGATAAGGATGCTTTCACCCCTGATCGAGAACTCGTAAAGAATCGTAAACGCCACGAGAACGACGAGCGCCGCGGCGGGCACAGTCCAGACAGGGAACCGTGTGGAGGACTTCATGCGGAGGCAGTTTCCAATCCCGCGGCATGAATGATTTGCTCTTCCGTCGCGTGCTCTCCGTCCAGAATTGTCACGAGTCGACCGAGTCGCATGACCCCGATGCGATGGCACATGCCGATCAGCTCATTCATTTCCGACGAAATCATGATGCAGCACAAGCCCTGCGCAGCCAGCTCGTGCAGCAGATGATAGATTTCTTCTTTGGCGCCGATATCCACGCCGCGAGTGGGTTCGTCCACGATCAGAACCTTCGGAGAAACCTCCAGCCATTTTGCCAGCAGCACCTTCTGCTGGTTTCCGCCGGAGAGTGTCGAGACGGGATCCAGCAGCGATGCTGCGCGCAAACCTAGACGCATCGCGTGACCCTGGGTCGCGAGCTTTTGCTTGCTGGTATCCAGGACAACATAGGAGTAGCGGCGCAGCGACACAAGAGTTGTGTTTTCGACAATGTTCATATTCAACGTCAGACCGGCGTCTTTGCGATCTTCAGGAAGATAGGCGACGCCGAGGCCGGTCGCGTCCGCCAGCTTTCGAATTCGGACCGGCTTGCCGTTGACGAAGATCTGTCCGCCGGACTTTTGCCGGAGCCCTACTATGGCTTCAGCGGTCTCGGTGCGTCCTGCTCCAATGAGTCCGGCGAGTCCGAATATTTCCCCAGCATGGACTTCGAACGAGACGTTTTGAACAGCGTCCGGCACGGAAAGATTTTTGACCGCCAGCGCGACGTTATCCCAGTGCGAATTGCGAGGCGGAAAGTAGTCGGTCATGGGGCGTCCCACCATCAGACTCGCCAGTTCCCGTTCGGTTGTGGCACGCACTTCACCACGATCCAGAGTGGTCACAATCCTTCCGTCCCGTAGAACGGTGATGCGATCGCTGATGCGCAGCACCTGAGGAAGAATGTGTGAGATGAAAACGATCGTCACACCGGACTGCCGCAGGTGATCCACGAGCGCCAACAGCGTACTTGCTTCGCGCTCGGTGAGTGTTGCCGTCGGCTCGTCCATGATGAGTACGCTGGCGTCGTAAGAAAGCGCCTTGGCGATTTCGACCATCTGTTTGTCTGCAATCGACAACGTCCGAACGAGCCTTCGCGGGTCAAGTCTGTGACCGATGCGCTCCAGCAAAGTTTTCGCTTCCGCCGCGGCGCGGCGCCGGCGGACGATGCCCAGAAACGTGAATTCACGTCCGAGAAAGATGTTGTCAGCAACCGAAAGCTCGTCCACCAGGTTGAGTTCCTGATGGATCATGACGATTCCGAGCTTCATGGCGTCGAGGACGCCGCCGAATCGAACTGGCGAGCCGTTTATGAGCAGTCCTCCGGAAGTCGGTGATTCCAGCCCTGACAGCACCTTCATGAGTGTGCTTTTGCCGGCCCCGTTCTCGCCTACCAGACCGTGGACCTCGCCGCGTCGAAGTTGCAGGTCGACGCCGTCCAGCGCACGGACGCTGCCGAAGCGCTTGGAGATGTTGTCGACGGAAATAACGGGAGGATTCGGCATGATTCGCTTCCAGAGGTCCTGCGCTTATACCAAGAAACTTGATCCTGGTCGACTCTTGATTTATAGGCTTGTTCTATGAATTTGCGATCAATCACTGTTCTTTTTCTTTTTGTGGCGTTAATTGCTGCCGGCAGCGTGTCGATTTCGACAAGTCAGACTGCAACGTCGCTGGAGCGTTCCATTTCAGAAACCGACTGCAATGCAGAAAAAATCGGCTCGAGCATTCCTGTCGGTTCTATCGGGGAGCCGGTGGCTGGTGTAACGCTTGCCGCCCCTCGCTGGGTTGCTGCCACCGGCGCGGTGCCTGCGTACTGCTCGGTTGACGGGGTGATGGCGCCGACCGACAAAAGCGCCAACGGCAGGCCCATCAATTTTCGCGTCGTTCTTCCAGCGTCGTGGAGCCGTCGCGCGGTACAAAGTGGCGGTGGCGGTTTCAATGGTTCCATTCCGAATCTGACCGGGCAGGATGTCGGACAGATGCTCCGCCAGGGATTCGCAACATATGGGAGCGACTCCGGCCACGGATTGAGGGACGCGCCGGAGTGGACTCTCAGCGATGAAGCGATCCGAAACCTCGGGTACATGCAGCTGAAGAAAACGCACGACGCTGCTATTGTCCTCATGCAGCGCGTCTACGGAGAAGCGCCACAGTACAACTACTTTGTCGGCACCTCACAGGGTGGACGCGAAGCGCTGACTGTTGCACAACGCTATCCGCAGGATTACAACGGCATCGCCGCCAATGTTCCGATCGTGAACTTTTCTTCGTTGATGCTCGCGCCTGAGTTGATTCGTATTCAGGAAAAGCCGGCTGCGAACTGGGTTCCTCCGGCAAAGGTGAATGCGATTCGCGGAGAGTTCATGCGTCAATGCGACAAGCTCGACGGCCTTGTCGACGGCGTCATGAACAATTACATGGCGTGCCGCATGCTGTTCGACATGAGTCAGGGCGATCCGAATCGTAATCCCTGGTCGGCGAAACGCTGTCCGAACAATTTGGATCCGAATCCTGCCGACACAACTCACGAGGCGTGCCTGACTGATGGTCAAATTTCCACGCTCAAGATGGTGTATAGCCGATATCGCTTCGCGACACCGCTGGCACACGGCGTGACGAGTTTCGGCATGTGGGTGCCCAATACGGATCCGTCCGGCAGTGGACTCATCCTGCCTGCTCGCTATAGAGGCCAGGAAGGCGCGGCCGACACGGCTCCTATGCATTCGCATCTTGGTGTACTGGGTGTCACCGGCTTCCTGATGAAAAACGTTAATGCGAATCCTCTCGACTACGTCGAAGGTGGGCCGCTCAATGCGCGCCGGCAGGAATTGTCACCGTGGCTTGACAGCACGGACCCGGATCTATCGGCCTTTGCGCGGCGCGGCGGCAAGATGATTGTTGCGATTGGCACGAACGACACACTCGCTTCGCCGGGAGCGCAACTGGATTACTACCAGGCGCTTCTCGACAAGATGGGACGCGCCCAGGTCGATTCGTTCGCGCGGCTGTTTGTGCTCCCGCAGACGGGCCACGGTCTTTCAGGGTCCAACTACTCGATGGATGGTGACGGCAAGACCATACCCACGGCGCCGATCCCGAATTCGTGGAACCGCGTGAGCCTGCTTATCAACTGGGTAGAACGCGGAGTGGCTCCGGGCATGTCGGAGCAAGTGACCGCGGGTGAGAGAAGCCTGCCAATGTGTTCGTATCCCACGTATCCAAAGTACAACGCGGGGCCGGTCAACCTTGCGACGTCATATACGTGTGAATAGCGAGACGGTTTGAAGAAATTTTGAAATTGGACGAATTCCTGCGTTTCAAATCCCGAAATTGGAAGTCTCGAATTGGACGGTCCAATCTGAAATTTGCAATTTCGGGATTTGAAATGCAGTCGTACATGAGCGTTCGCTCACAGCGAATGATGAAAATCGTCCTCGGAGCCCTCTATTTTCGAAGGAGGATTCGTCCAATTTCGAAATTTCTTCACTTGAGTCGCTGCGCAAACAGCCACTCTTCCAGTTCGGGTTCCTTGAACACGGGTTCCCAGATTTCGTGGCCGACGCCTTTGTATTCGGTATAGCGAGGATTACCCCCAGCGCGACGAACAGCGTCCACCATTTTCCGAGTAAAGTCTGCGGAGATAACGTCATCTTTTTCGCCGTGGAATGCCCAGACCGCGGTTTTCGCGGCGCGGGCAGCGATTCCGGTATGGCCGGCGCCACAGAGAGGGATTGCGGCTGCGAACACGCCAGGTTTTTTGGTGATCAGTCCCCAGACGCCGATGCCTCCGTTTGACTGGCCGGCGACGTAGATACGTTTCGGATCGATCGTGTATTCCTTGCGGACCACGTCGAGGATTTCGAGCACCAGTTTCAACTCGTCGCTCAGGCCGGTCGATGTGTTGCTGTCCCACCCGCCAGGCGATTGTGGCGCGAGCACGAAGGCCGGATGCCGTTCCTGATTTTCCTTTCGCGTCCAGAAGTGCGTGCCAAGTTTGTTATCGAGCGATATCTGGCCGATATTGTCGTTTCCCGAGCTTCCGCCGCCGTGCAGCCAGATCACGAGGGGATATGAAATGCCTTTGTCGTAAGTCTTCGGGACAAAGAGACGATACGGCATGCTCTGGCGGCCTTTTTTGTGCACGCGTCCCCCAAAGCCGTCGACGGTGTCTTGTGAAAGAAGTGGCATGACGATGGATGCAAGCAGGCAAGTCGCCGCGAATGATTGTGTCCGAAACTGTCTGCGCATGGTCCCCCGAGTTGTTCCACGGATTTTATCCCGGGCGACATTCACGAAGAAAGGTGCGAGGCGCGCCTGCGCGTTTTCCAATACAATCTGCGCCGTGAACAATACCGCGCAACGCTGCTGGATTCTCGCAGTTCTGCTGGTGCTTGTGTCCTGTTCAGGGCTCAGCACGCTGACACCTGCGATGCTTGATGAAGCGGAAGCGAAGTGGAACGGCCGGAAACCATCGTCATACCGGATGGTTGTTTCGATGGAAGGCGACCGCGTGGAGCGAGGGGAATTCGATGTTCGCGTGGAGGCAGGTGCGGTTACGGAGCTTCGTCGTAATGGAGAGGCCGTAAACCTCAAGAGTGGGCAGGATTATTCGATGGACGGACTGTTCAAGATGATTCGCGAGGAAATGGATCTCGCGAAGAATCCGTCTCTGTTTGGTGCGCCTGCCGGATATTCGGCGTACCTTATGGCTCGTTTCGACGGCCCGACGGGCGGCCTTCTGCAGTACCGCCGGTCGGTCGGTGGAATCAGCAATTCGATCGATATCCAGGTCGTGAGCTTTGAAGCGAAGCCTTGACCTGAAAGTAGAGAGGAGTTGAACCATGCAGCAGTACCTCGGCAGATTTGAAAGCGGTGCGTTCACGCTCATGCGCATTGTGCTGGCGTTTCTTTACTGGAGTCACGGTCCGGCCTGGTTGTTCGGGTGGTTCACTGAACGGCCTCCGGCTGCCCTCAATTCCATGTTCGGAGTTGCTGGGGTTATCGAAATTGTTTGTGGGACGTTGATCGCGCTTGGACTGTTGACGTCCTGGGCGGCATTCATCGCATGCGGGGAGATGGCGGTCGCCTACTACATTGCACACTTGCCGAAAGCGTGGATGCCTATCGAAAATAACGGCGAAATCACGGTCGCGCTGTGTTTCGGGTTTCTGTACATTGCCACCCGCGGGGGAGGCCCTTACAGCCTCGACGCCATGCTCGGATGGGGTCGGCGGGACTAATATCGCCCCGAGCGGTTTCAAATCGGGCTTCCGCGCTAAATTGCTCGACCGGAAAGACGTCTATGTGGTATACGCAAACGAGTTAACGGCGCAAAAAAAGGTCAACAGAGACAGGTTTCGAAGCAGGAGATCGATGTAATGCGAAGTCGATTGTGGAGTTTTGCGGTTCCGCTTCTTGTTGCGACGACAGGCACGGTGATGCTGGTGGACTCTGCACTGCAGGGACAGGCACGTGGAGCGGGCCAGGCAGCGCCTGCTGCTCAGGCGGCTCCCGCCTACAGGGCGCCACGCACCCCGGACGGAAAGCCCAATTTGAATGGAATCTGGCAGTCGATGAATGAAGCCAATTGGAACATTGAGGCCCACTCACCAGAAGGTCCGCGGATGTGGCAAATGGGCGCCGCAGACGCGATGCCTCCCGGCCTCGGCATCGTCGAGGGCGGACCGATTCCTTATTTGCCCGCAGCTGCCGCCAAGAGGAAGGAAAACTTCGACAAGCGCGTGACTCGCGACGGGGATCCGGAGATCAGGTGCTATCTGCCCGGTGTTCCGCGCGCCATGTATCAGAACATGCCGTTTCAGATCATTCAAAGTACCGATCACATCATGATGGTCTTTCAGTTTGCCGGCGCCTTACGGACGATCTACATGAAGCCGACACCCGGTCCAGCCGACAGCTGGATGGGATGGTCGAACGGAAAATGGGAAGGCGAATCACTCGTGATCGACACGAAAGACTTCAACGGTCTCGCGTGGTTCGACAGAGTGGGGAATTTCGCCAGCGAGAAACTGCACGTGGTCGAGAGGATCACGGCTGCAAGCCCGGACCATCTGAACTACGAAGCGACGATTGAAGATCCGCAGACATTTTCGCGGCCCTGGAAAATCAGCTTCCCGCTGTATCGGCGGAAGGAAGCGAATGCGCGGCTGCTCGAATTCAAGTGTATTGAGTATTCGGAAGACGTCATTTACGGACATCTTCGCAAGGTTCCCCTAAACTAGGAGGCAAAAATGAAGTGTCGATGCCTGGCATCACTAAGCATCATGGTTCTTGTCATCGGGCTCACGGTCGTGCTGGTCGCGCCGCTGTCGATGGCGGGTCAGGCTCAGGGTTCTCAAGCCAGGGGCACTACAGCCGCGGCTGAGAAACCATGGACCGGAAAAACGCCGGACGGTCATCCGGATTTGCAGGGGTTCTGGACCAACAACAGTTACACCCCGCTGCAAAGACCCGCAAATGTGAAGGAGTTCTTTACTCCTGAAGAACTCATCGCAGACAACAAACGTCGCGCGGCACAGCAATCAGAGCAGACAGAGCCAGGCACAACGGCGGATGTCCATTACGACTTCACCCAGTTCGCCCTGGATCGCAGCCAGACCCGGCTGACGAACAACCTGCGAACCTCCATCATCGTTGACCCGCCGAACGGGCAGTTGCCTGCTCGCGTTGGCGCGGTGGCTGCCGCCCCTGGCGGCGCCGGCGGCGGTGGTCGCGGTGGCAGAGGTGGTGGTGGCGGAGCAGCTGCGGGTGGCGCTGCGCCGGCTGCCGGAGCAGGCGGTCGCGGGGCCGGTGCTGCAGCCGCGGCACCTGCCGGTGGCGCCGGTGGTGGTGCACGTGGCGGCCAGTACGACCAGGTGCAGAACATCAGTATCGGATCGCGCTGCATCTGGACGTCGAGCGCCGGCCCGATCATGATGCCTCCCGGATACAATCCGGCCTATCAGATCGTGCAAGGGAAAGACGCCGTCATGATCCTCATCGAGAATCAGCATGAAGTCCGCGTCATTCCGATCAACAAGACGGCTCATGCGCCCGCACCCGTGAAGTCCTGGCTGGGCGATTCCGTCGGTCACTGGGAAGGCAACACCCTGGTTGTCGAGACGACGAATCACAACCCCAAAGTGCTGACCGGAACCTTTGCAAACACCAGCGATCAATTGAAGATCACGGAACGGTTCACACGATTGACCGAGGATCAGATTCGCTATGAGTTCACCGTCGATGATCCAAAGACGTGGGTCCAGCCCTGGAAAGGTGAAATGCCGTTCGTAAAGATCAACGGACCCGTGTTCGAACATGCCTGCCATGAAGGCAACTACGGCATCGCGAATACAATGAACGCCGTTCGGCTCGAGGAAAAGCGAGCCGCGGAAGCCGCAAAACAGGCGAAATAGGAGGACTTAACCCAATGCAAAAGAAACTGATCGTTGCAGCAACAGCGTTGGCCCTGCTCGTGGGCGCTTTGCCTGTCCTGGCGCATCATGCGTTCTCCGCGGAGTTCGATGTAAACAAACCGGTGACGTTAAAGGGCACCATGAAGAAGTGGGACATGATCAACCCCCATTCCTGGTTCTACATCGATGTGAAAGGCACCGACGGCAAGGTTACCGAGTGGATGGTCGAAGGCGGCAGTCCCAATACGCTGATCCGCCTCGGCGTGACCAAGTACACGGTGGAGATCGGAACAGAGCTCACCGTCGAAGGCTATCAGGCGAAGGAAGGCACGAACAAAGCCGTCGGTCGAAACTTCATCCTGAAGGACGGCACACGACTCTTCCTGAGTCTCAGCGGCGAAGTTCCTGGCGGAGCACCCCCAGCCACCAAGTAGAATCAGATCTGAAATCGGGGCCAGAGAAATTAGGGACAGACACCAATTTCGCGTCGCGAAATTGGTGTCTGTCCCTAATTTCTTTCCCCGATTTTTATTTCGGGGCGGGAGCGGGAGCCGGGCGTCCGAATCGTGCCGCATCGATCGCCACGTTCGGCTGCACCTGCGTCAGTGTCGCGGTCCCCTGTCCGTTCGTCCACGTCACAACCCACTTGAAGGGAATCTTCACCCCGGCGACATCGCGATAGTCGCTGTAGTCCATCTGAGTCGGAACGCGTCCCACCGCGGTGTTCACCAGCCGCAGGACGCGCACCAGCAAACCAGTGGAATTGTCGAAATAGAAGTTCACCGGTGGCTGACCCGGGTTTGTGCCCTGCAAAACGCGGACAAGTTTGTCGTCGATACCGGTGGCGCTGACTCGCCAATTCTGAAAGGCGCCCTTCAGTTGGCCTGGAAACATCAAGAGCGCGTCGAGCTTCGCGCCTTCCAGGTTTCCGCCTGTCAGCGACATCAACGGCAGTGGTTTGTCGGATCCTGCAATCCAGGCGGTTTTACCGTCGAAAACTCTCACGTTATCGCCAACAGCCATTTTGACGACCATGGTGCGGAGATTGGGCGCTCTCGCATAGATTTCCATCGGCACGACCGTTTGCTCGGTTTCGAATCCGATGTAGGTGCCTCTGCCGGAGTAGCTGGTCAACGCGGCAAGCCGCTGAGCCCCTCCGAGTGCCTGGATGTACTTGTCGAAAACCTGATCAACGGTAGGGCCGCTGGGGATATTGACCATCACGACTTCATTCGCATCTTCCACATGAGCGGCGTACTGTGCCGCGAGGTTCGGAAGAATCTTCGGCTTTGTATCGCCGCGATGACACGTGTAGCAAGTGACGGCTCGCACGCCGCTGAAGTTGGTTTTGTTGATCTGATTCACCATATTGATCATTCTGCGGGTTGTCACCTTCAGCGTCGTCTCTTCCGCAAACTTGTCCCACGTGCCGACACTTTCGGGGACATGACAGTCGATGCAGTTCAGGCTGAGCGCCGCGGAGAACATGCCCATCGTGTCCATGAACTCATCGACGGGAATGCCTCTAAGGATGTCGACCTTCTTGAAGATC
>DASTBJ010000360.1:0-7786 GCA_035712125.1 Terriglobia bacterium | reverse complement strand
CCTGGTAAAGATCACCGCAGCCAATCGTGGGCCGGCCGCGGCTGAAATTCATATCCTGCCGACGCTATGGTTCCGAAATGATTGGAGAGCATGGATTGGCAAAGCTAACCGAGCAGACGTGAAACCAGGCCTCAGGCAAATCGAATCCGCCGCCGGCACGAGCGCTGTTGCAGCAACGCATCCTGAACTGGGCGAGTTCACCCTTTCCTGCGAAGGCGACGTCCCGTTGCTCTTTACCGAAAACGCGACGAACTATGATCGCCTGCGTCCCGGCCATCCCAATGAAACGCCTTTCGTCAAGGATGGCATCAATAATTATGTGGTGCAGGGCAACCAGGGCGCAATCAACCCCGAGAAGAACGGCACCAAGGTTTCCGCGCACTATCGTTTGACGGTAGAGGCCGGACAGTCGGCGACGGTTCGTTTGCGTCTCACCGCGCAAGCCGCTGCCCCCAGGAAGAGTAGCAACAAAACTCCGGCTTCCAGTTTCGGGCCCGCGTTTGACAAGATCCTGTCTACACGATTGAAGGAGGCGGACGAGTTCTACGCCTCCGTGACCCCGCCTTCCGTCTCTCCGGACGCGGCCAACGTCATGCGCCAGGCCATCGCCGGTATGCTGTGGAGCAAGCAGTTCTACTTCTTCGATGCGGACGAATGGTTGAAGGAACATAACGCCAACCCACTTCACGCCGGCAGCCGCGACTTCCGGAACCGGGAATGGTTCCACATGGTGAACCAGGACATTATTTCGATGCCCGATAAGTGGGAGTACCCCTGGTACGCGGCCTGGGATCTTGCGTTCCACACTCTTCCGCTTTCTATCGTGGACCCGGATTTCGCCAAACAGCAAATGGAACTAATGCTCCGCGGCGTCTACCTGCATCCCAACGGCCAGATGCCCGCGTACGAATGGAATTTCAGCGACGTCAATCCTCCCGTGCATGCCTTTGCGACACTCTTCCTGAACCGCACCGAGCAGACACTTCGTGGCAAGACGGACGTGGATTTTCTCAAGGCGGCCTTCAACAAGCTGCTGCTCAACTTTACATGGTGGGTAAACCGCAAGGATCGGCGTGGCAAGAACGTGTTCGAAGGCGGCTTCCTCGGACTCGATAACATCGGGATCTTCGACCGGAGTGCCCCGCTGCCCACTGGAGGCCACCTGGAGCAAGCGGATGGCACGGCATGGATGGCACTCTTCAGCCAGAACATGATGGAACTGGCACTGGAACTCGCCGCACACGACCGGACCTATGAAGACATGATCCCCAAGTTTGCCGAACATTTTGCGTACATCGCCACCGCCATGAACCAGCCCGGTCAAAGCGGCATGTGGGATGAGGAGGACGGTTTCTATTACGACCTGCTGCGGCTTCCCGATGGAAGCTCCACGCGTCTCAAGGTGCGATCCATGGTCGGATTGCTTCCCCTGTGTGCCACGACCATTATCGAAAAGTGGCAGCGGGATCGCTGTCCTCGCGCGACTGAAATGATTGCGGAACGGCTTCAACGGATGCCCGAGCTGCTGGAATCCATGCACGTTACGAGTAAAGGACATTACGGGGAAGCGGAACGGGGGATCGTGGCTCTGGTTAACAACGAGCGGCTCCGCAGGATTCTCACCAAAATGCTCGACGAGCACGAATTCCTGAGTCCCTACGGCATCCGCTCGCTCTCCCGATTTCATGAGCAGCACCCGTATACATTCGCGGTCCAAAACCAGCAATTCCGCGTGGATTATCTGCCCGCCGAGTCGAACACCGGCATGTTTGGCGGCAATTCCAACTGGAGAGGACCGGTCTGGATGCCGGTGAACATCATGATCATTCGGGCGCTCCAGAATTATTACCTGTATTACGGAGACAACTTCAAAATCGAATGCCCCACGGGTTCGGGAAAGTTAATGAATCTCTTCGAGGTGAGCAAAGAGATCGCGGATCGGCTCAGCCGGATCTTCACGCGCAATGAACAGGGGAAACGTCCCGTCTACGGTGGCACGGAGAAATTTCAATCCGATCCCTATTGGCGCGACAACATTCTTTTCTACGAGTACTTCCATGGCGACAACGGAGCTGGGCTTGGTGCGAGTCATCAGACCGGTTGGACCGGGCTGGTGGCTAAGACGATCCAGCTGTATGGTCTCCTGGATCCCAAGCAAGTATTGGAGGGCGGCAAGTTGGTCGCGTTTAAGAAGGGCGCCTAACGAACAAGACATGGTCGTGTGACCGGATGGGCTCCGACGCGACGACGAGAAATCCGATGACCGGAGGGAAGCAGACGGCGGTCTTTTCGTCGATCTGACGCCGCAAGTTTGCCATTTCTTCCTCGCGTAAGCTTTATGACGGAAGCCTTATACGAAATCCGAAAAGATCAATATGCAACCGCTTTGCGGGAGTTGCTGCGTCACGAAAACGATCTTACCAATCACCGGATCATGTGGTTGTTGATCGGCCAGGGGTTTATCGCTAACGCGTTCATCGCTGCGAAGAGCAGCGAAATAAGCATTGGCCTTCCTATTGTCGGAGTCCTTCTCACGCTCTCGGCCTTTGTGATGCTCTACAAGAGCTACCAGGCGCGAGGTTATATCGAGTACCTGGGCCAAAAAGCCAAGGAAGGAACCTTACAGGAGGAGTTCTTGCCGCTGATGGGATGGCCCAGAAAAAGGATACTCGGTTGGCGGAGGGAATTCTGGCTCTGCCGATGGATTCGGAAACCGGACGATGTGCTGGAACCGTGGTTGTTCCTGCCGTGTCTGTTCATCTTCATGTGGACGATGGGTTTCATGCATGAGTGGCGCACCCTGGCGACGGGCACTAAGACAATCCTGGCCGCCATTCTGACTTTCTTGATTCTTGCGGTGTATTGCGTCATCGTCGTCCATTTCCAGGGTAAGGAAGAGGAAGTAACCGCAAAAGTTGCCCGGACAAGCACCTCCGCAGCCACCCCGCAATAGGCCTGGAGCGAACGCCGGCCGTGTACTCCACTTGAATAAACCCTCGGGTTGCAAGCGCCAAGGATCTTGTACCCGATACTGCCCAAAGTTACAGGTAGTGCTGTTGTATCCGTGCTTCACAATTGCAGCTGCCGATCAGCCACCGGACAGTAAATACGACAAATGGGGAAAGAATCATGAGCACAGAGGACAAGAAGCACCGTTCGCATCTTCCAATGCCGAACACGACGCGCCCAACCCTGATTACTTACGACGCGAAAGATCCGGATACGAAGTTTCCACCCATCCAGCAGCTGCGTCCGCCCAAAGGTTCGCCAAACGTATTGATCATCCTTATTGACGATGCCGGTTTCGGTTCCTCCAGTGCCTTCGGCGGACCCTGCCAGACACCGAACGCGGAAAAGCTTGCTGCCGGTGGCCTGAAATTCAATCGCTTCCACACCGCGGCGCTATGTTCTCCGACTCGCCAGGCCCTCCTGACGGGACGCAATCATCACTCCTGCGGAATGGGAGGCATTACCGAGATCGCGACCGGGGCGCCGGGCTACTGCTCCGTGCTTCCCAATACCATGTCGCCTTTGGCGCAAACGCTGAAGCTCAACGGCTATTCCACGGCTCAATTCGGCAAATGCCATGAAGTGCCGGTTTGGGAGACGAGCCCTGCAGGGCCATTCGGCGCATGGCCAACGGGCGGTGGCGGCTTCGAATATTTCTATGGCTTCATCGGTGGCGAGGCCAACCAGTGGTACCCGACGCTCTACGAGGGAACGACACCGGTTGAGCCTAAGAAGACTCCCGAAGACGGCTACCACCTGATGGAGGACATGACCGACAAAGCCATCGCCTGGATCGGACAGCAGAAGGCACTGGCACCCGACAAGCCGTTCTTCACCTACTTCGCGCCCGGAGCAACTCATGCGCCGCATCATGTGCCCAAGGAATGGGCGGATAAGTACAAGGGCAAGTTTGACCTGGGCTGGGAGAAACTTCGCGAGGAGACCATCGCCCGTCAGAAGAAGCTGGGAGTTATTCCTGCGGACTGCCAGCTCACTGTTCGACACAGCGAAATCCCCGCGTGGGACGACATGCCGGAAGCGATGAAACCAATCCTTCGACGGCAAATGGAAGTCTATGCGGGCTTCATGGAATATACAGATCACCACATCGGCCGTTTGCTCGATAGTCTGAAGAAGCTGAACATCCTCGACGATACACTCATCTACTACATCATCGGGGACAACGGCGCCTCGGCCGAAGGCACGCTCAACGGCGCGTACAACGAGATGGCCAACTTCAACGGTCTGGCCGCCCTCGAAACGCCCGAGTTCCTGATGGAGCGATACGACAAGCTTGGCGGACCGGAATCCTACAACCACTACGCTGTAGGCTGGGCGCATGCGACGAACACGCCCTATCAGTGGACCAAGCAGGTTGCCTCTCATTGGGGCGGCACACGAAACGGCACCATCGTCCACTGGCCAAGGGGAATCAAGTCCAAGGGCGAGATCCGTTCGCAGTTCCACCACGTGATCGACGTCGCTCCCACAGTCCTGGAAGCGGCGGGGATTCCTGAACCGATTTCCGTAAACGGAATCCAGCAGGATCCTATTGAAGGCGTCAGCATGATCTACTCGTTCAACGACGCCAATGCGGCAGAACGGCGCGAAACACAGTACTTTGAGATGTTCGGTAACCGCGGCATCTACCACAAGGGGTGGACCGCAGTAACAAAACACGGAACACCGTGGGTGCTCATTGGCAGGAAGACCGTGCCCCTCGACGACGATATCTGGGAGCTTTACGACACCACGAAAGACTGGAGCCAGTCCAATGACCTGGCCAAACAGATGCCGCAGAAACTCCGCGAACTGCAGCGGCTGTGGCTGATCGAAGCGACGCGCTACAAGGTGCTACCCATCGACGATCGCACCGCAGAGAAATTCAACCCGGACACTGCGGGACGCCCGGTGCTGATCAAGGGAAAGACGCAGATTCTTTTTGGCGGGATGGGGCATCTTTCAGAGAACTGCGTTCTGAGCATCAAGAACAAGTCCCACTCCGTGACCGCTGGCATTGAGGTTCCGAAGTCCGGCGCTCAGGGGGTGATCATCGCACAGGGAGCGAACATCGGGGGCTGGAGCCTCTATGCGCACAAAGGCAAGCTCAAGTACTGTTACAACGTTGCGGGCGTGCACCACTACTTCGTCGAATCCTCAGGGCCGATACCGGCTGGAGAACGTCAGGTGCGTATGGAATTTGCCTATGTCGGCGGAGGACTCGGCAAGGGAGGCGTAGCGACACTTTTCATTGACGGCAAGAAGGTTGGTGAAGGGAATATCCCCATGACACAGTCCATGGTTTTCTCGGCGGACGACGGTTGCGATGTCGGTATGGACACCGGCGCCCCGGTGTCTCCCGATTATGGCCCACATGGAAATGCATTTAATGGCCGAGTTATTGGTGTTCAACTCGCAATCGCGGAAGCTGCCCAGGACTCGGACCACCTGATATCGCCTGAAGATGCCATCCGCATCGCAATGGCGAGGCAGTAGGATAATCCGGCGCGTGGCGGCGGCTCGCGCCAAGATGGGAACCTTCTATACACATTGCATCGTTCAAAACCACTCCGACCGAAAGAAGCAGCATCGGGTTCCCAAGATTCTCGTCGATACCGGAAGTGAATATACGTGGATTCCTGAGACCACTCTCGAACGAATTGGAGTTGCGCGAGAGAAGAAGGATCTGCCGTTCATCATGGCCAACGGCCAGCAAATCACGCGAAGTGTCGGATTCGCGATTATCCGGATCGGCGAGTATTTCACGATAGACGAAGTCGTGTTTGCTGAAAAGGGTGACCCTCTATTGCTTGGGGCACGTACGCTGGAAGGACTGAGCCTGGTGGTGAACTCACGCGACAAAAAGCTGGTCGCCGCCGGTCCGATTCCTGCTGCCTAGTCTGCGAGCGACCACAACCTTGCCAAAGAACCTGAACCCGGCGTCGATTTTGGGAACAACTCTGAGAACAAACTGGGAACAGAACACGGACGAACAACATGGAAAACTACGGAACAATCTGCGCCCAGCTCATTGAAAGGCAAAGACGGACTAAATCGTTATCGAACTCATAACCCAAAGGCCGGAGGTTCAAATCCTCCCCCCGCAATTCCCTTCCAGACCCGTTGCTCCATCGCCTTACGCGCGTCTCGCCGTCCTGCATTATCAACCGAGAAGGCTGAAAGCCTTCAGTCTTTGGGTCTAAAACCTTACGTGGGACTTCCAAGATTTACTCACGTTGAAACTGAAAGAGGCTCGCTAAACACTTCGGCATTTTCCGGACCTATTTCTGTTCAACGGTCGCTTCGAAGTAGAGAAAGCGCTTCTACGATAAGGCGGTTTACGTCCAGTTCGTGTACGCCTATCAATATGACGCAAAGCTGCCTGGTGTAAGTTGGGTCGCCACTTCTAGCCAGAAGCTAGCGCTCACTACCTTCCCGCCCTCACTTCGTTCCTTTCAGAACCCAGGAGATGATTACGCCAATGTCATGTAGTATGTGAACCCTTTGCTGAAGAATATTGAAGTTTCCCTACACTACACTGGCAACGATTCTTCTGAAGGAGAGATGAGATGATCAGGGCATTTATTTCACTTACACTCATGGGCTTATTGGGCTGCGTTTTGCTGGCAGCGAACAAGCCGGTCACCGTTACATTGAAAGACGGAATGGGCAAGGAAGTCGGAACGGCGAAGATTTCTGATGGATCGGGCGGCAAAGGTGTGAAGATTGCGCTGGATCTCAAGAACTTGCCTCCGGGCGAACACGCGATCCATATTCACCAAACGGGAAAGTGTGAAGCTCCGGCATTCACCACCGCGGGCGGTCACTTCAACCCGGAGAATGCGCATCACGGCATGAACAATGCGGAAAACCCAAAGCCACATGCCGGCGATATGCCGAACTTCACGGTCAAAGCTAACGGTACGGCAAAATTGACGGTCGACGCCGCGAAAGTAACGTTGGGTGAAGGCGCAAATTCCGTGTTCGCCGGCGGTGGCACCGCGTTGATGATTCATGCGAAGGCCGACGATCTGAAGAGCGATCCGTCCGGAAATGCCGGCGATCGTATCGCCTGCGGCGTTATCTCGAAATAGTTGGGGAATCCCCTCCTCGTTTTTTGGGGAGGGGAATGGAAACACCGTAGGAGCCTTGTCCTCGGTAACGCATCCGCTGCTTGTTCGGGTCGGCTCCGATCAGCAACGCTTCGGGGAACATCCTGGGCACGGTAGTGCTATTCCACGACGTCAGACAGCGCCCCCGCCGCAGGCGCTGCAATCAAGGTATTTTTGAAAAAGTGCAAGTCGGCGATGTCCTGAGACGAGTAGCCGCCCTCCACGTGCATTCGCCTTTAATATAAACAAACTATAACCAGTTTTCGGGCTTGCGTGATATACGGTTGGTCGTCAACAATAGCTCGATTCGTCGTTACGCTAACACGGGAATCTGGTCTCGTTACGGAGGGTTTAACGCCAAAATGCGAAAACACTATCTCTCGTTTCTTTTGCTCTTCGCAGCCTCAATCGTCCTCAGCGGCTATGTCGTCGTTGGGGCTCAGCAACCCAGTTCTTCGGCCGTCAAAGGGGGACGCTGGTCTGATACAGCCACCTGGGCAGACAAAAAGGTGCCAGCCGCAGGAGCCCTTGTCACCATCGGCCAGGGCATGGACGTTGTCCTCGATGTGAGTCCGCCGGCGCTGAACGGTTTGACGATCAACGGCAAACTGAGCTTCGCAAACAACAGGGATCTTGAACTGACCACCGAGTGGATCATGGTGCAC
>DASTBJ010000359.1:0-6579 GCA_035712125.1 Terriglobia bacterium | reverse complement strand
TCACGCTGGCGCGCCCCGCGCCGCGCTCGGCACCGCGCTTTTCTGGTGCGGGCAGCACGATCGAGTCAACCAGGCCGAAAAAGATGGTGTAGTCGATAAACTGAGATGGGGCGTCGAGTGTTTCGGTGGTTTCGCTCTCGTCGAGGTCGTAGACCAACCGGCCGGCAAGGCGGCGGCCGTCGCGAAGGGTCACCTCGCCCGTGAGCGGGCGCCCGGCCGGGAAGTCGTCGTAGGAAGGGCCACTGCCACCGGGACTGAACTCAACGCGCTCGACAACGCCCCAGGGGATCAGCACTCGGCCGTAGCGCCGGTCGTCAACGTAGATTCCCCGGTTGGCAATGCCGTCCTCGCCGTTCCCGGACAGGATGATGGGTTCGCCGTCGACCAGCGTTACCAGCGCACTGTTGCGTGAATTGCGCGCGATGGAGCGCACGGTGTCGAAACGCAGGCGGACCTCACCTTTTGCAGTGGGAACATCGAGTTCATCGGAGCCGAGACCCTTCGCGCGATTCCACTGGATGAAGCCGGTGAACTCGCCCCAGCGCGTACGCACTGTACCGTGCAACCGAGGGGACGCGACAACCGGACTGCCGGGGCGAAAGTCGATGCTGCGGATGTCCGACTCGGTGAGGTCGACAACGCCGCGGCTGCCGTCCCACACCCTCACTCCGTCGGCAAAGTCGTCGGCGGCGAAGAGGTCCAGGTCGAAAACAGTCCCGCTTTTAAGAGTCACCCGCAGATCCCGGCCATTCGACTCGACGCGCGTAATGTCTCCAAATCGCGCCATGAATGGCCGGGGGACGTCGGTTTCGGGTTGCGATTGGAAGATCCGGAACCCGAAGATCTCGACCGGGGCGCTCTTTCTCAATTGCTCGGGCGGCACCTGGGCGACCCAGGGATTTCCCTTCCTGGAGCCGTTGAAATAGTCGCCCCAGAATGCCTCCTCGTCGCCCCCAAAGCGCAGCCGCCCCTCGTAAATGGTCCCATCACCGACTGTGACGCGGCCGAAGATGAAGCCGTCATGCGCCTCCGTCGCCTCCGCTGCAGTGAGAGTGGCCGCTGGCGAACTTCCCGCGTCAGGTTCTTCCGCCTTCTCGAGCGCCCGCTTGAGGATGCGTTGACCGACGAGCGCAAAGAGGACGATGAGGACGATGGCAATTACGACACCGGCGATAGTCGCTTTCATCATCGAAGTATGGCGTTCACGTCTCACAAATCTTGACCCGGAGTTCGACTGATTCTACAGTGATGCCAAAATGCCAGCACCTAACAAACCACTCGAGAGCGGACGTTTCCTCGGCCAAACCCTGGACAAACTTCGTTTAGCCGATTTATTTCTCGCCGAGGTCCGCTATCCGGAACGCGGCAATCTGCCGCTCCATGTTCATACCCGGCCTTACTTCTGCCTGATTCGAGGTGGAACATACACCGAGATCTACGACAGAACAACACGACTCTGCACACCGGGCATGCTGGTCTTTCATCCTGCGGGAGAAGCGCATACGGAAACGTTCGATGAAGCACACGTGGATTCATTCAACGTCGAAATCGGGCCCGAATGGACGCAGCGCATGAACGAGTTCGGCCTTGTGTTGGACCGGCCGGTGCAGCTCGAGGGAGGCGCGGCCGCAACCCTGGCCGTTCGGATGCTCCAGGAGTTGCGTGCGAACGACTCAGAGTCGGGCCTTTCCATCGAAGCTCTAACCTGGGAGATTCTGGCCGCATTCGGAGGCGCGTGTCCTCGCGTCGACAACAGCCCGCCACAATGGCTCAAGAACGCTCGCGAGGCCCTCACGACCAACCGACTGGACGAGGTGCATTCTCTGAGGAGCATCGCCCGTGAGGCAGGAGTGCACCCGGTGTACTTTGCAGCCGCGTTTCGCCGATTCCACGGCTGTTCCCCCGGCCAGTATCTACGACGTAAACGATTCGAAAGCGCGCGTCACCTCATCGCTGACCCTGATGTGACGCTGGCGCAAGTGGCCACAGACGCCGGATTCAGCGATCAAAGCCACCTCAACCGCGTTTTCCGGCGTTTCACGGGAATGACACCGGGGCAGTACCGCACCTTTCTCTCGTCCAAGACGAGCTGAGAGGTTTTCTTCCAGACTGAGAGCGCCTTAAGGAGGATCTAATGAAGTCCACTACTTCGATCGTTGGTGCCCTCATGCTAGGGCTGGCAAGCTCGCTCTTCGCGGCGATTGTGTATGTGCAGCAAGTGCCGGCTACCCTGGACGAGACAAGCCGGCGCGCTGTTGTCGAGACGGCAGCGAAGATGCTGAGGGAACGTTACGTATTTCCAGACGTCGCGGATAAGGCGGCACGGGCGATCGAATCCGCGCTCGGTGTGGGTAATTACAACAGTCTCGATCAACCAGGAGCATTCGCTCAGCGGTTGACAGAGGACCTGCGTGCCGTCGCCAAAGACAAACACCTGCGCATCACCGCGCCTGGTACCCCTTCGGCCGCACCTGCGGGAGCACCGCCGCCGGCGCCGGTGCGTGCAGAGGGCGGCGTCGCGCGGGCGGACATCCTTGACGGTAATGTGGGTTACATCGAAATCGTCGGTTTCCCTGCGCCGGCCGCCTTCAACGGGCCCACGAATCGAGCGATGGCGGCGCTGGAGAAGACGCGCGCGCTTATCGTCGATGTCCGGCGAAACGGCGGCGGCAGTCCGGTCAGTGTCTCCTATCTTGTGAGTTATTTCCTCCGTAGCGGTGACCGGGTGCACATCAACACGTTCATCAACCGGAATCCCGGAACAGAGACGTTCCGCTCACAGGATTTCTGGAGCGAGCCCACGCCGTTCTCGTACGCCGGCAAACCCGTTTTCGTGTTGACGAGCGGCCGCACCTTCTCGGGCGGCGAAGAATTCGCGTACGACATGCAGGTGATGAAACTCGCGAAGATTGTCGGTGACACGACGGGCGGTGGCGCCAACCCCGGCGGCACCGTTCGGCTCGCAGCAGGCCTCGCCATGTTCGTCCCCGGGGGGCGTGCGCAGAATCCGATCACGGGAACGAATTGGGAAGGCGTCGGTGTCAAGCCCGACATCGCCGTGCCGACCGAAAACGCGCTTAATGCCGCACTCGAGCAGCTCGGCGTTTCTGCTGCCGGCGTTGAGATCGAAGCCCTGTCTCGAACTCGCGTGTTCGAGCCGGGCGCACCGCGCCAGTGAGGTTTTAATGGCCAGCTGACAACCCGAGGGGCATATTTCGCTTCTAAGGAGTAGGAGACCATTTATGATCCGAGCCATTACCGTCGTTCTTTTTGCAGCAACGTTTGCGGCGCAGGTTAGCTTGCCCCAATACACGCAAGTGCTCCATCTCGAGCAAACCTCAGAAGATTCTGCCAATGTGAGCATCGGCGACCTCGACGGAGACAGCGATCCGGATCTCGCCTTGGCAAAGGGTCGACATACACCTTTAGTCGATAAGATTCTCCTGAACGACGGCCAGGGAAACTTCACCGCATCCGATCTCGGTCCGGCCGATCGAACGTATTCCGCGGTGCTCGCGGATCTGGATGGCGATCAGGATCTCGACATTGTCACCAGTAACGACAGGCCCGACACGAAGGTGATCTACCTCAATGACGGGAAGGCGCGCTTTCGCGCAGCGGGAACATGGGGAGCTTCGGAGTGGTCGACTCGAAATGCTTCTGCCGCGGATTTGAACGGCGATGGGCGACCCGACATCATCGCAGCCAATCGCCCAGGACCGAGCTTCATCTGTCTGAATGACGGCAAAGGAAGCTTCCCGGCACCGTGCATCGCGATTCCCGCGGGTTCCGCAACCAGCATCGTCGCTGCCGATTTCGATAACGATCGCCACATCGACCTTGCCGTTCCCGAACGCGATGGCGGCCAAAGCCGGATCTACTTCAATGATGGTAAGGCGAATTTCACGCGGACCCTTCCTTTTGGACCGGCCAAAGCGGCAGCGCGTGTGGGGTCCGCCACCGACTTCGACCAGGATGGCGATCTGGATCTCGTCGTCGGCGATGAGGCTGCGGCATTAATGGTCGTGTACATGAATGACGGAAAGGGCAACCTGCGGGAAGGTTTCAGATTTCAGGACCGCACGCGAGTTCCTTACGCTCTTTCCACCGGCGATCTGAACCTCGACAGGCGACCGGACATTGTCATCGGCTATATTTCGGCGCGGCCGTCCGTCTTTTTTAATACCGGAAACGGAAGCGAGTTTACGCAGATCGAGTTCGGCGACGGAAAAGGATCGGCCTATGGCTTCGCGCTGGGCGATCTCAATGGCGACGGCGCTCCGGATATCGCACATGCCCGATCGGGCGCTCCCAACGTCGTTTACTTCAGCCAGAAGCAATAAGTCCCGCCACAATCGAAAAATTGGTACGCGCGATCAGGCGCGGCGGGCGATGATACCGTACGATTTTCCGCAAATGGGAAACCGTAGCAGCAAAGACGGGAATGCCAGTGGCGCGCGCCTGTCTGACGTCGTCATTAACTCGTTGGACGCGAACCTCTCGACCGAAGATCTGTCCCGGCAGGCCCACAAGAGCCGGACCCAGTTCCATCGCCTGTTTCGCTCCCTGGTGGAAGAAACTCCCGCTGCGATGCGACGCCGGCTCCTGCTGGAGCGGGCGGCGTTTCAGTTGAGAGACAGCTCTACCTCCGTGACAGACATCGCCTTCGACGCGAACTACAACTCGCTGGAAGCGTTCACGCGTGCCTTCAAACGCGCGTTTCATGTATCCCCCAGCCTTTATCGAAGGATGCGCACCGGCCCGACTCACTTGCCCTCGGCAGGTGGGATTCACTTCCTTGCTCCAGGTTCCCTCCCGAAAGGAGAATTTGAAATGGACCTCTTCGATCGCTTTGCAGGAAACGATTCATGGCCTACGCGAAAACTTTTGGAATACGCTGCGACTCTCACCGATGAGCAACTCGACCGGCCGATGAATGCCGTCGTCGAAATACTTCCGTGGCGCGAGTCCACGAAAACGCTGAGACAGCTTCTGGAAAACATTGTCTACACCAAGGAGATCTGGACGGCCGCAATGACCGGAGCGGACATCCCCAACCTCAAGGGTACGCCCGCCTCTGAGCGTTCACCTTCGGCGATGCTTGCGCGACTGGATAAGACTGACACGGCATTTCACCGCCTGCTTCGCGACGTCGGAAAACGTGGAGACTGGGACAGCACCTTTATCGACGCCCGGGGCTTGACCGCTTAGGAGGGCGTGTGGTCCACTCCCCAACTGAACGTTGGCAGAGGACCTACGGTGCGAGTGTCACGATAATCTGCGGAGTCCCGCCACCTTCAAATCGGAATTCCGTGTTCGTGATGTCACGGGAGCCGTCCGAGACGGATTGAACGGAAGGCCCGAGGCGGTCCGTGAAAACTCGATACTCCCCGGGAACGAGCAAGAAGACGAAATGCCCCTGCGCATCGGGAAAGCCGTAGAAGACCTCTGCGGCCGCACCGCTGCGCACCAGACGAATATAATTCAGCTTCGGCAACGGACCGCTGCTCGGCGCAACAACACGCCCGGTGACCTGAATCGCCGGAACCTGAAGCGAAAGGTTCGTCAATCCGGTGCTTCCAACCTGAATGTCGCGCTGCAGGAGATTGACGCCGGTCGTGCTGACTTCCAGCGTATACGCGCCGGGATAAACCTTCTGAAATGCAAAGCGCCCGTCCGGTCCGACTGGACCCGACTGTATCTGAGCAGATTTGAAAAGCCGATCCCGCAGGCGCTCCAACGAGGCGTAGTCCTCTTTTGAAAAGCGAAACAATCCACGCCCCAAATTGGCGGGACCCTTCGACAGGTCAGTCGTATTGAAGGCTGCGTTCGTCGCGCTGGGGCGCAGCCCGACGAATACCTTCACCGGCTGGCCGGACTGATCCAGAACTGTTCCCTGAACCTCGACGCCTTCCGACACATCCAATTGGAGCCCGGTTATATGGTTCTCGCTGACGGCAACCGGCCAACTCACCTGAATGACTGCCGGATCCGATGCGGTCAGGGAATAGTTGCCAGGAGGCACGGAAGGAAAAACAAAACTGCCATCGTCGGCGACGGTCGCCGCAGGCAGCGGATAATCGCAACATAAAACCAGGCTCAGGATGCGGCGAGCGTTGCCTGTCGCCAGGTCCACCACGCGGCCTGAAACATGCTTCCCACCATACACCATGTCCGGAACTTCGATCGTTGAGGCCGCGAGGACCTGGATTGTCGTGGCCCGGTCCAACGCGACCACTCCGGGGTGATAAGTCGATGCGGCGCCCCGGCCCACGAGAATGTTGTAGCGGCCGGGTGAAACATTCTCGAGACGATAACGCCCGGTGCTGTCCGTCAGTCCCAGGCTCTCAAGCACACTGTCGGCGAGGGCCAAGTTGGCGGGAGTGACCGCGACACGAACTCCTTCCAGGGGAAGGCCGGTGTCTGTACGAAGGACACCGGTGACCACGCCCGTCTGCCCTTGCAGGGCTGCAGGAATCTGAAGGAGAAGTAATAAGAACAGCAAGCTAACTCCCCTCCTGGGCGGAGGGGTGGCGCGAAGCGCCGGGGTGGTGTCGGCAAAGAAACTGTTTCTTGATC
>DASTBJ010000358.1:0-3853 GCA_035712125.1 Terriglobia bacterium | reverse complement strand
ATCTTGATTCCGGAGGTCGCCAGCGGCGAGAGGACCTTCATGCAGATCTCGATGGGAATGACGATCCACAGCGCGATCTGTTCGGGGTAACGCGCGGCGAGAGCCTTTGGCCCGAGTTCGCAGAACAGAAGGACAAACAGGGTCAGAAATACCGCTTCGACGAACAGCCCGATCTCGAGCAGGTCCTTATCGGCGATCCATTGCGAAACCAGTGTTGCCGCCAATGTGGCAGCACCGATACTCGAAAAATTGCTCCCGAGCAGAATCGTTGCCAGCAGCGGTTCAGGCTCGTTGCGCCATTCGGTCAACTGCGCGGCGCGCCGGTTGCCCTCCGATGCAAGATGACGCAGTTTGTACCGGTTTGTCGCAAAGATTGCCGTCTCTGCGAGCGAAAAGAAGGCATACGCTATGAAGAATATAAATAGGACGACAATTAGGAGGAAAGTCGACATTAAGTTTGGTGGAACTAGATTTCTGCTACGGGAGCAGGACCCTTGCCACAGGCCTTAGTCACAGCCTTTTCGATTCGTTGCTCGATTTCAACCTCTCGAAGGTTCATTACCGTTGAAAGTTCGGAAATCAGAAGGAATCGCGCCCGGTCGAGCATGCGTTTTTCACGGAAAGACAGGGGCTTTACCCGGCTGAGATGCACGAGGTTCTTAAACACTTCGGCGACGTGAAAAATAGACCCGGAACGCATGCGCTCGGAGTTTTCCTTGAATCGATCTTTCCAATCGCGTTGTGTGAAGAACTTGTCGCTGCCGAGGTAGTTGAGCAGTTGATTGACGTCTTTTCGGTCGATGATCTTGCGCAGCCCAACGTCGCCGGCGTTCGCGGTGGGCACCATCACCAGGATGTCATTGGAACAGATTCTGAGAAGATAGAACCTTTCAAACTTACCCGCAACAAGGCGATTGGATATTTTTTCAATTATTCCAACCCCGTGGTTCGGGTAAACAACCTTGTCGCCGATCTCAAACTGATTCATAAGACATGAAATATACGGGATTCATTGTAGTTGCCAGACATTTGGATGGTCAAGGCGATTGACCGAAACGGCAGGGAAATTCTCTAGGAACGGCAGTTCTGAGTTTTGGAGTTTTTAGTCATGATCGCTCGGGTGAACTCTGGAAATCCGACAGTAAGTACAGTCAACCCGTTACGCTTCCTCGTCGTACGGGCCTGCGCAATCGGGGATTTCGTCCTGCATCTGCCTGCGCTGCGAGCGCTTACCGCTTCCTATCCCACGGCACGATTCACGCTGGTGGGTTATCCCGAAACCCTGGCCCTCGCTCGGGTGTTCCTGCCTGTGGAGGCGATCCATTCCATCGAGACGCCGCCGTGGTCCCACATATTTGAGACTCCGCTGAACAATGCTCCCTTCGATGCGGCATGGGTCTGGATGAAGAATCCCGTCGTTGCCGACAACCTCAAGCGTTCCGGCATCCGCGAGGTTTTTCACGCGAGTCCTTTTCCTGCATCCGGACACGCGGCGGAACACTTGTTGCACACGATAAATCTGCCTGCTCCCGAATTCCCTGACTTTTGGGATCCCGGCGCGACGCGAATCGTGCTGCATCCGGGGAGCGGAAGCGTTGCAAAAGTGTGGCCGCGCTTTCGAGAGCTCGCTCGACTTCTGCCGGAGGCGGTTGTACTGCTGGGTCCGTGTGAGTCTGTTCTGGACGTTCCCAATGAATGTCTGAGCGGGCTGCCTCTGGCAGAGGTTGCCGAGGCGCTGCGCCATTGCAGGCTCTTCATTGGAAACGATTCCGGAATTACCCACATTGCGGCATACTGGGGCACTCCGACCATCGCGTTGTTTGGTGCCACGGATCCCCGAGTCTGGGGACCCATCGGGCGTCGAGTGACGGTTCTGGAGAAACCCTCGCTGGATGACATCTCCATTGACGATGTAAGGAAGTTGCTATGACACCCGACGAGTTCAAACAATGGGGGCACCGATTTGTGGACTGGGTGTCGGAGTATCTTGCGCACCCCGAGCGCCACGCGGTTTTGTCGCAGGTAAGGCCTGGTGATGTCCGCAAACAGCTGCCGTCGAGCCCCCCTGAACAGCCCGAATCGTTTGATGCTGTCATTCGCGACCTCAACCGGATTGTTGTTCCCGGGCTGACGCATTGGAACCACCCGTCGTTCCTGGCTTATTTCCCGAATACAGGCTCGGAGCCCGGAATCTTCGGCGAGATGGTGACCGCGGCTTTCAACGTCAACGGCATGTTGTGGCGGACGTCGCCGGCGGCGACAGAACTCGAGGAGCACGTTCTGGACTGGCTGCGGCAGATGATGGGTTTGCCGGAGTCCTTCAAGGGAATGATTTGCGATACCGCCTCGATGTCGACTTTTCATGCCCTCGCCGCAGCACGTGAGGGTTATGACGGTATGTCCGGACGGAGCGTTCGGGACGATGGCATTTGTGGTCCGGGCACACCGATTCTGAGAATCTACGCTTCGGAACAGGCACATTCATCGATCGAAAAGAGCGCAATGGCCCTCGGTATCGGTAGGCGAGGCCTGGCGAAGATCGGCACGGACTCCGAGTTCAGAATGGATGTCGATGCGTTGCAGGCTGCCATCGACAGAGACCTGCGGGAGGGCGTTCGTCCGTTTGCGGTGGTCGCAACGGTGGGAACGACATCGACAACGAGTGTTGATCCCGTTGCTCGCATTGCGGATGTTTGCGCAAAATACAGGCTCTGGTTGCATGTCGACGCGGCTTATGCCGGAACGGCGGCAATCCTGCCCGAGCTGAGACATGTCCTTGATGGATGCGATCGCGCAGATTCCTTTGTCGCCAATCCCCACAAGTGGCTGCTGACGCCTATGGATCTGAGCGCCCTGTACTGTCGCCGCCCGGAGATGTTAAAGCGGGCCTTCAATCTCACGCCGGACTATCTGAAGACGGCGGAAGGGGAGTCCGTAACCAACACCATGGATTACACGCTCCAACTTGGCCGGCGCTTTCGAGCGCTGAAGTTGTGGATGGTTGTGCGTCACTACGGCGTCGACGGACTGCGCAACGTGATCCGGGAACACATCCGTTTGGCAAAGGTATTTGAACAGCTGGTGATCGGCGACGCAAGATTCGAAGTCGTCGCGCCTGTCCTTTTCAGCACCGTGTGTTTCCGGCTTAAAGGGACGGACGCGGAGAATCAGGCGATGATCGATCGGGCGAACGCCACCGGCCGGATTTTTATTTCGCATACGACTCTGAACGGAAAGCTCACGGCACGACTCGCGATTGGGAATGCCCGCACGAAGGAAGAGCATGTACGTGAAGCCTGGAGTTTGATCAGGGGCTGAGGCCTCGACGTTACGAAGGACGGCAAGTCACGATGCAATTACTCGACTACATTCCACAAACTGAACTGGAATCCCGATGGGCTCGCGTTCGTCGTTATATGGAATCCGATGCCCTCATCGTTCTTCAGAACGTTGGCATCTACTATCTGGCCGGAACAACTCAGACGGGAGTTTTGTGGTTTCCTCGCGAGGGGGAGCCGATTCTTGCCGTGCGCAAGAGTTACGAGCGCGCGAAGGCGGAGTCTCCCTTGAAAAATATTGTTCCTCTCCGCAGTTACTCCGAATTGCCGTCACTTATTCCCAACCCTGGAAAGACACTTGGGTTCGAGCTTGATGTGGTGCCGGTTTCGACGTACGAGCAGGTAGTCCGGCACTTCAGAAATTCCACGCCCGTGGATGGTTCGCTGGTCTTGCGGAAGGCAAGAGGAGTGAAGACCCCGTATGAGGTGGAGTGCATCCGACAGGCAGCCCGGCAGCTGGATGCGGCGTTTCTCGACATACCCACACAGCTGCGCGAAGGTATGGCTGAAATCGA
>DASTBJ010000357.1:0-4692 GCA_035712125.1 Terriglobia bacterium | reverse complement strand
ATCTCGACAGCGTCACCGCTGCCATCCGGCAACCAGGGCACATCCTATTCCCAAACTCTCACCCCGACTGGCGGAGTCGCTCCCTACACCTGGTCTTTAGTGTCCGGTTCGCTTCCTGCGGGGCTGAACCTGACGGGCGCCACGATCGCTGGAACACCGACGACCGTGGGCACATCAAATTTCACGATCCGTGTTATGGACAGTGGTGCCGTTCAGCAATCCTTCCAAAAAGCTTTCGCACTGACGATTGCCGCGAGCCCCATGTCCATCACAACAACATCACTTCCGACTGGAGCAGCCGGTCTTGCTTACTCGCAGAATTTATCGGTTACCGGCGGAACCGCGCCGTACACATGGTCCGTTCCCTCTGGAGCATTGCCTAATGGAGTAACACTTTCTACTGGAGGCGCTCTGACGGGAATACCGCTGGAGGCAGGAACCTTCAATTTTACGGCGTTCGTGTCCGACAGCTCGTCTCCAGTGATGAATGCAACGAAACCCCTGCAACTCATCATCAAGCCGCTTCTGACCATCACGACTGCGTCACTTCCTGCCGCTGCCGTCGGCGCGTCCTATTCGACACAACTGGCAGCGTCTGTCGAACCACCGCTGACGTGGTCTGTGGTTTCAGGAACTCTTCCGGCTGGCATCACATTGTCCCCAGCAGGTCTGTTGACTGGATCGCCCACGACGGCAGGGACCTCAACTTTCACGGTTCAAGTGATCAGCCAGTCCCCAACTCAGACATCGACACGAACGTATCAAATTGTTGTGAATGCGGCCCTGGCGGTGAGTGCCACAGGGCTGCCGCAGGGCACACGATTTGTCCCCTACTCCACGAATTTGGCCGCGTCGGGAGGTCTTCCGCCATACTCGTGGTCCGTCGTGAGCGGCAGCGGCAACCTGCCGTCCGGACTTTCGCTTTCCTCGTCAGGCGTCCTCAGCGGAACACCAACTGCAGTTGGGACATCAAACTTTTCGGTGCGTGTTACCGATTCGAGTAACGTCTCCGCAACTCAAGCGTTCTCGATCGTTGTGGTCCAGGGTCAGCTGCGAATCACAGCGGAAAACCTCCCCGCCGGAATACAGGGGTTCGCCTACCGTCATCAATTTCAAGCATCCGGCGGGCCACCGCCCTTTAGCTGGAGCATCACGAACGGAACGTTGCCCGCCGGCTTCAGCCTGAACTCTGCCGGTCTTCTTCAGGGAACCGGGTCCGCGCTCTTCACCGGGACAATCACCGTTCGCGTGATGGATGCCTCCGGCGGCACTGATCAGCGCGACTTCACGCTTGCCATTGTTGCACCTCTGGGAACCCTTTCTTTGTCCGGGCTTCAGACGAAGGCTGCGCCCATGCAGCAGGTGCCGCTGGTCTTGACGTTACCGTCCGCTCAGGCTGCCGAGATACGGGGGACTCTGAACCTCGTATTCTCATCAACGGCCTCGATTCCGGTCGACGATCCGGCGGTTCAGTTTTCGACGGGCGGCAGGAGTGTGAACTTCACGGTTCCGCCGAACACCACGACAGCCGTGTTCCCGTCTGCACTGCGTGTTCTAACGGGCACAGTTGCCGGCTCGATCTCGATCACCGGCAGCATTCAGAATGGCCCGGCCGGGTTGGCGCTGACTTCAACGAGCGTCGATGCGACTCCTCCTCAAACCACAAACGTTGTCGCGACCCGCATCAATGGCGGATTGAGCGTCCGTGTCATCGGTTTTTCGCCGGATCGCAGTGTCGGAGAAGTGAACTTCGGCTTTGATGTCCGCGTGGAAGGAGGAACCCAAACCGTGAACCTGTCAAGACCTGTTTCATCGGAGTTCACCACGTGGTATCAAAATCCGGCGTCGGCGGCGTTTGGCAGCGCGTTCCGGCTCGAACAGATTTTTGGCGTTGGAGGAGATAACTCCGTAATTGAGGGTGTCACGATTACGCTGCGGAATGCGCAGGGGGCCACCACGTCTACCCGTGCGGCGTTTACGGCGAATTAAGGGGGCTGAGTTTCTCAAACATGAAGTCGGCGCAGGATAAAGGGGGAATCGGAAATCGGACGAACGGAAACCTCAAGTCCGAAATTTCAAAATCTTAAATCGGACTCCGCCAAGCGCAGAGATGGCCCAGTCCGATTTAAGATTTGGAAATTTCGGACTTGAGGTTTCCGTTCGTCCGATTTCCGATTCCCCTTCCTGCCCCGAACTCAGGTCGCCGCACGCCCCCGATTACCGCAATTCCGTTGTCTTCCCCTCGACGGTGATCCGTTCCGCCCGGATCTCGTCCTTCGTCTGTTTGTGCTGGTAGCCTGCAATGGTGACCGTGCTGCCCACCTTCAATTTATCTTTCGTCAATCCCCTGCTTTCCATCCTCGTCGGTGGCGCAAGAATGACATTCCAGGTTGTCTTGTCGGCTTCGATCTTCACGAACCCATGGGGATTCTCATACCCGGCTTCCTTGATGACCCCGGTATGCTGCACGAGCTTCGTTTCGTCGTAACCGGTCCAGCCGTGGTGTCCATACAGAAGTCCCGTTCCGAGGACGATGATCGTCAAAAGCCCGAACCCTCGTCTCATACGAACCTCCTCTTTACTCCTGGTCATACTCTTTAAGGTTGTCGCGAGCGCCCCGGGACCTCAAGCAAAAAGGTAACCCCTGTCCCCCCGCCGCCGTTGCAACTACAATACCGTCAACATCGGAGGGGATAATGGTCGCGGGTATTCGATTTAATGTCATGCACTTCATGCCTTACGTGCATCTGCCCGAAAATCACAAAGACTACAAAACCACGTGGGTAAATTTTCCAAACAGCTTTTACGACCCGGAGAAGGGTCACGAACTTTACAGGCAATATTTCGATCAGCTGGTTCTTGCGGACCGTCTGGGTTTCGATGCCATCGTCCTCAACGAACACCACAACACGGTTTACAGCATGATGGCGACCCCCAACGTTGTCGCGTCCGCACTCATCCCACAGATACACAACGCGCGGATTTGTGTTTGGGGCGTGCCTCCGAACTTCATGCTGCCGAATCGTCTTGCCGAGGAATACGCAATTCTCGATGTGCTTTCGAAAGGCCGTCTGGAGATCGCATTTCCTCTCGGCACCGGAATGGAATACTGGTCGTATCCGGTCAGCCCGGTTACCGCACGCGAGAAATTCAAGGAGAGCCTCAAGATCATGCTGCAGGCCTGGACTGCCGACGGTCCTACGACACACTATGGAAACTTCTATACGTACCGGTTTTTGAATCCATGGCCGAAGCCGTATCAGAAGCCGCATCCTCCCTGCTATATCGTCGGATCGGGCAGCCCCGAGACCATCGAACTCGCCGCCGAACTGGGCTTCGGGTACTCGTCAGTGTTCGTACCCAAGAAGACGGCTCTGGAATTGAATCAACGTTTGCGTGAACGTGCATCGCACCATGGACATACCATCCGCCCTGAGCAGCTTCCGCTATTGAACTTTGTGTATGTCGCCGAGACGCAGGAAGAAGCTGAAAGGGAATACACCATCCATTTGCAGAGGTTCTTTGAAGACTATGCCCGCAGTTCGCCTCAGTGGCTGGCCCCTCCCGGATACCTCTCAGTGGAGCAACTGAAGATTCGAGCCGCGGGCGCGGACAAGATGCACGGCGGATTCGATTTCAAGGCAATCAGCGAAGCGTTCTTCATCGCGGTCGGGACGCCCGAGAAAGTGGCCAACCAGATCGGCGAGTGGACCGAACGCATGGGAACGAACCATATCAACAGCGTGATGCACGTCGCGGATATGCCCCACTGGAAGGCCGTGAAGAATCTCACTCTCTTTGCCGAACAGGTCATGCCGAGGCTGCGAAACTCCGGGGGTGCGCGATGAGCAGGTTTGTGCGTGAAGAACTTTTGGTGAATGGTGTAAAGACGGTTGTGCACTCCGCAGGCAAAGGCGAAACCCTCGTGTTCTTCCATGGCGCCGGGACGGTAGATGGCTTCGACTTCGCGGAACCATGGACAGAGCAGTTCCGCGTCGTTGTTCCCTACCATCCCGGATTTGGCGAATCTGCCGAGGATCCCTCGTTCACCGATGTTCACGACTACGTCCTGCACTACCTCGAGCTTTTCGACATGCTCAAGATCGACACGATGCATCTGGCAGGCATTTCAATGGGAGCGTATTTCGCCGCTAAGTTCGCTCTCGAACACGGGCATCGCGTGCGCAAACTTGTGCTCATTGCTCCCTACGGGCTTGATGTTCCGGGACATCCCGCGCTCGACATCATCGCGACACCGGGCGAGCAGCTGGTCCCCATGCTGGTTTCCGACTTTGAAGTGCTCAAGAAAAGGCTGCCCGAAAAACCCGACATGGATTTCGTCGGCGCGCGTTACCGCGAAGCGACGAGTTTTGCGCGGCTGTTCTGGGAGCACCCCATCGACCCCAAGTTTCCGAGACACCTGCATCGGATCCGGATGCCGGTCCTGCTCGTATGGGGAGATCAGGATAAGGTGATGCCGGTTGCGCACGCTCAAGCGTGGAAGGCGAAGATCCCGCAGGCTGAGGTGATGATCGTGACCGGCGCAGGTCATATCGTGCATCTGGATAAACCGGAAACGGTCGGAGGGATCGAGAAGTTTTTGAGGTAACTTAGAGTTGGGTCGGGGCACGAGGGGAAACGGAAAGCGGACGAGCGGAAACCTCAAGTCCGAAATTTCAAAATCTTAAATCG
>DASTBJ010000356.1:0-3142 GCA_035712125.1 Terriglobia bacterium | reverse complement strand
CCTCCGTGACCTCAAGAACTTCACACATCATCTGGCCGAGTTCATTTCTGCGCTCAGCCCAAGGGAGCCTGTTGATCCAATTCCTGTCGACGGTCAGCTCAACGATGGACTTTATGTCAGCCACGCCAGGAGGCAGATAGTCCTCGATATCACCTTGGCGCAGAACAAAGATTCGATCGAATAACAAGCGACGAAGCTCGGCGTCCACTGCCGCCTGCTGCACGTCGTCCAGAGGTTCGCGAAGTGTTGCACATCGTCCCTCCACGTACGACAGGAATCGGATCTTGCAACGCACGTAGCCTCGTATCGTGGCGAACTTGCAGCCGGTAGGACGTTAGTCCTCGTCCCCCATTCGCAGGGCAATTTTTTCGTGAATCAAACCTACCTAATACTTCGCCCGGAGGAACAACTCCAAGTGGGCATCGAGTCAGTTGCCAACCCTGACACAAAGGTGTTCGGCAGGTATACGACGCTAAGCGGCGACTTGGTGATCGCTGCTGTAAGGCTCATAAAATCGACTGCTGGACTCCCTGAACCGCCGCAACCGAACGTTACGAATCCTTTTTCGCTCGCGGATGTGTCTGGACACGGGTTCTTGACGTCCTACTTGAGCCTTCACAGCAACAGCAGGACCAAGATACTAACTGAAATTGTGCTACTGATTCGAGAATTGCGCGAGACAACTCTCAGTCAGCAGTAATCGAGGGCTCGCCGGACCATCGCAATGGCGCTCTGCCAACCGTCGAAGACTTAACGTACCCACAGGAGGAGCTGGGCGAAGAAGGTCAAATGCGGGCGGTTGCGGGACGAGCGCTCATTTGCTTTGATTACGCGAGAGAGAGGGAGCAGGATGGCGAAAGGAACCCAAATGTCGCAGCGGCTAAAGATGGTTTACATTGCGATCTGCTGCGTCGCATCAGTGTCTGCCGCGTTTGCTCAGTCGATTTCGTGGACACCGGATAGGTTGACTGTCTCAGTTGGGCAAAGTGAGCGTGTCGAAATACCGGTAGCCGTATCAGCGGACGAGTCGGTGGGGGCCGTCGACGTGCGCGTGGTGCCTGCACTCGAAGGGCTTGTAAGAGTTGAGCCTACCTCGCTACAACTCGTTGCGGGCCGCGTCGAGAAAATAACTGTGTCGATCAATGCTGACGCCACGCAACCGTTGGGCGTCAAGAGTGGCGTGGTTCAGCTTAGAGCTGGCAAGAATCTGAGTCGGCCTTTGCCAATCGCGATAGACATAGTGCAGGGTGGCAGAGTTGCCGCAGGCGATCTAGATGGCAACGGCGTCTGGGACTATATCGATCTCTATGTCAACGGGAGTTTTCCAGGTGTGGTGAATGGCCCCACACGGTCTGCTGCGAGACAGTACGCCAGGGCACTGGAGGGAGCGCTGTTGAATGCTGCTGACAGGGCCACGGCTGTGCGCTTTGCCTTGGACTCGGACCGCGCCACCGAGTGCATGTTTCATGTCCGCCCACAGGATGCCGCACGTGTGTTGGCCGATCTTGCGGCAGTTGTGGCAAATAGTCAGGTGCGATCTCGTGCCCTTCTTGATTGGAGCGAGCTGACCTCTGGAGAGGTGTACGACTCGGTGCCACTGGCGCAGAGGGTAACCTCTTGCCGGCCGGATTGAGTCAGTGCTGTCGGTTTTTGTGAGGTCGAACAATGGACGGTTTCTTCAGCTCGGAACGGGCATGCGGCGAGACAGTCTTGCGCAGTATGCGCGCGTCTTCGAGCTTGCTGCGGTGCTTAAGTGCTCGGGACTAGTTCTACAGGTGCGTAACCATCGGCCCAGCTGTCAACGACCTGGAATCGAATAGCTGTGATCCGTAATTATTAGGTCCGATCCTGAATTCTCGAAATTTCCGTGTGAAGTGAAGATTCCAAACCATTGCCAACTTGTGGCAGGCTTTCGCATGCGGAACCCCCATAGTGTCCCGCTGGCAAGATTCGGTCGGCGATGGAAAGGCTGAAAGAGACTCTACACCGCGAACTGTCCGCGAGCTTCAGCACCAATGATCCTCTTAGTGTCACCCCGGCGGAAATGTTCAGAATCGAAGAAGAGGTCAGGAAACGACTGGAAACGATACCGACAAGGTTGGCAGTTCTCGGCGACCTCGATGGGGACGGTATGGTTGGCTGCGCAGATCTGTCTATCGTGCGGGGGTCTTCGGCAAACGAGCTGCGCAGACTGGATTCGATGGCCGAGCAGATCTGAATCTGGATAATACGATCGATATTCGCGACTCGAGATTGATCCGACGGGCAGCGCCGGCGCTCGGAAACTGTTAGTGAGCGAGTCTGCCGCAGAGTTCGACGCCCCGGTCCTGCATCTTATGGCGAACGGCGAACTTTCGTGTTCCAAACGCTCATCGGAATCAGATCCCGTTTGGGCCTGTCTCCGTGATCAAGCCGTGAACAATTTACCCCCAAACACCAGCTACCAGCATGCTCGTCGTGGAGCTAAACCCACGAAGAACCACGAAGCAGTATCACCTGCATCAATCTGTTAACCGGAGGGTTGCTGGTTCGAGTCCAGCCCGAGGAGCCAGCCTTCGCTCGGTAATCCTTCCGAGCTTCGGCTAGGCCGGCCAAAGGCCGGCCCTCTTAACGCGAGCTCACAAACACCCGAAGGCTGTCTCGCCGAAGCTGCGAAGCAGCGAAGGCGGACCGGGTCATCGCAGTTTTCGCTACTGGTATTCCTTCCATTTGCTACAGCCGCTGCGTACTTGGCGGGGCGATCATCGAGAAATCACGGGAATTCGCGTGGCGCGAGCCATGCACTTCTCGGCGCATGCGCTTCAACGAAAAACGCTTCGTCTACATCATGCGCAGCGACGTTGACCCAACGCGGCTTTACACAGGTCTCACCGCGGACGTAGTCGCGCGATTGGCGTGGCATAACCACGGTCCTCGCGGTTTCTCCTGTGACTACCGCCCCTGGTCGCTCGTCGTGTTCCTTCAGTTCGCGACCGAGCGCGACGCGCCGTTTCGAGACGTATTTGAAGACGGGTTCAGGGCACGCGTTCAGTAAGCGTCATTTCTCTCCCGACGGGATGACGAACGCGTCCAGCAACGTGCTCGAGGCCGTTAGCGAAGGGTTCGCTGCTCGATCCTGCCATAGTTGTTGGTGTTGTCCTCG
>DASTBJ010000355.1:0-6285 GCA_035712125.1 Terriglobia bacterium | reverse complement strand
GCCCAGGGCCGCGCCGACCGCGGCAAGAATGCAGCCCGTCGCTTGCGGGCGAAGGGGATGATCCCCGCCGTCGTTTACGGCGGTAAAGGCGATTCCGTCGCGGTTTCGGTGGACCCCAAAACCCTGCTGCGGGTTCTTCGGTCGGAAGCCGGGAGGAACACAATCCTGAGCCTTGACCTCGGCGACGGGGGCAAAACCTCGGCGATTCTGAAGAGCTGGCAGGTCGATCCAGTCGACGAGAAATTCATCCATGCGGATTTCTACCGCATTGCCATGGACGTCGCCATCAAGGTTAAAGTGCCGATCCTCACCAAGGGTGAAGCGCGGGGCGTGAAGGTGGATGCGGGGATTCTGGAAATCATCATGCGCGAAGTTGAAGTTGAGTGTCTTCCTGGCGATATCCCGGAACGGATCGAGGTCGATGTCACGGACCTCGGTATTCACGGCGCCCTTCGCGTGTCGGATCTGAAGATCAGCGACAAGGTGAAGATTCTGGACGAGGCCGATCAGATCGTCGTCCACGTCGTGTCGGTGAAGGAAGAAGTTGCGCCGACGGCTGCTGCTCCGGTGGAAGGCGAAGCCGGCGCTGCTCCGGCCGCTCCTGCCGAGCCCGAAGTCATGAAGAAGGGCAAGAAGGAAGAAGAGCCGGCGGAATAAGGTGGATGTGGCTGATTGTCGGTCTCGGCAATCCAGGTCCCGAGTATGCCGACACGTATCACAATGTCGGCTTCCGTGTTGTGGAGACTCTGGCAGGACGATTCGGGACCCGCGTCAGCATTCATTGTGGCCCCGCTCTGATTTCGAGTCGCATCGAGAGCGCGACTGCAGTACTGGTTCTGCCCCAGACTTTCATGAATTTGTCGGGTGCGGTTCTTCCAAAGCTGTTCGAGCGTTTTGAGACAGGGCCTGAGGACGTCATTGCGGTATATGACGACATTGCGTTGCCAATGGGAAAGCTACGAATCCGGCAAAAAGGTTCGGCCGGCGGACACAATGGGGTAAAATCCCTGATTTCGTCCTGCGGTTCCGACGAGTTCCTGAGGGTCAGGGTCGGGATTTTGCCGGAACGCCCGGTTGGAAGTCTTCACGACTTCGTTCTTTCGCGGGTGGCCAAACGCGATCGCGATTTGATGGGCCGCGCGGAACTTTCCGCCGCCGACGCGGTGGAGGCGTTGCTTAAGGAAGGGCCGGCGAAGGCCATGGCGACGTTTAATCGATTGGATTTGCGGGAATCAAAGGAAGATTAGAGATGCGTAATTACGAAATCATGTTCATCGTCAGCCCCAACGCGGTTGAGGAAGACATCGACAAAATTAACGGCCAGATCGAAGGTGTCATCACTGCAGGTGGCGGCAAGGCGGAGAAGGTCGAGAAACTCGGCAAACGCCGGCTCGCCTATCTCGTCAACAAGTTCCGTGAGGGCTCCTATGTGCTGTTCACGATTCAGGCAGACGGCGCTATCGTGCGAGAAGTCGAGCGGCGCCTCCGAGTCATGGATCTGGTCATCAAATATCTAACCGTTCGAATGGACGACGACATGAAGCGGTTGGACAAGATCAAGGCCCACCGGCAAAAGCGGGCTGCCCGTCGCGGCCGCGCTCATGCGGAAGGTGCCGAACGCCGCGGGCCCAGTCCCGTCGAGCAGATGCCTGAGGAGTAGAGATGGCGATTCAAAAGCAATATTACCGGCGCAAGAAGGTCTGCAAGTTCTGCGTGGAGCGCATTGACAACATCAACTACAAGGACGTCAAACTGCTGTCGCAGTTCGTTCCTGAACGTTCCAAGATCATGCCCCGCCGGATTTCCGGCGTGTGCACGCCCCACCAGAGACTCTTGAGCGACGCCATCAAGAAGGCGCGCAACATCGCACTCCTGCCCTTCGCAACGGAGTAGAAGGACGAACCTATGGAAGTTATTCTGCGTGAAACAATCGATACCCTCGGACGCGCCGGACAGGTGGTAAAGGTCAAAGCGGGCTATGCGCGCAATTACCTGTTGCCCCGAAAGCTCGCTTACCCGGTGACTCCGGGAAACCTGAAAGTCATCGAATTCGAGCGTCAATCTCTGATTCGCAAGGACGCCAAACAAAAAGGCGAGGCGGACCAGCTGAAAGCCCTGCTCGACGCCGTCGAATTGACGATCCGGCGTAAAGTCGGCGAGCAAAACACGTTGTACGGTTCGGTGACGAATTCCGACGTTGCCGACGAACTCGAGAAGAAAGGTTTCCAGATCGAAAAGCGCAAGATCCACATGGACGATCACATCAAGCAGCTTGGAGAATTTGAAATCCCCATCCGCTTGTTCAAAGACGTCACAGCGGTCGTCAAGCTGAAAGTCGAACCTGAAACCGAAGCGTAGTCTCAAGGAAGCCGACACGATTCCGCGGTTTTGAAAAACCGGGTGTAGAGTGTCGGCTTCTTATCTATGTCGCGTCAGGTTCTAGAACGGGCTCTCCCCAGCAACGTTGATGCCGAGCGGTCGCTTCTAGGCGCCATTCTGGTCAATAACGAAAACTACTATCGCGTTGTCGAGTTCCTGCGTCCTGAAGACTTTTACCTCGACTCCCACCGCGTGATTTTCCGGAACATGACCGCGTTGATGGAAAATTCCCGTGCCATCGACCTGATCACTTTGCAGGACGAGCTTCTGCGGAACGCGTCGCTCGAGAGCACCGGCGGAATCGGCTACTTGTCCGGCCTGCTGGATGGCATTCCTCACCTCGTCAACATCGATCACTACGTCGACATTGTCCGAGACAAAGCTTTGCTGCGGCAGATGATCAATTCGGCAAGCAAGATGATCGCCGAGTGTTTCGATCAGGCTGAACCCGCCGACGCCATTCTCGATCAGGCCGAACAGGCTCTTTTCAATCTCTCGGAGAAACGCACGAAGTCGGGTTTCGTTTCTGTTCGCGACATGGAGGAGGACGCGCAGAAACTGCTGACCAAGCTTTACGAAGACAAGGAGATGATCACGGGTGTACCCACAGGGTTCACCGATCTCGACCGTATGACGTCGGGTTTTCAGCCCGGGGATCTCGTCATTCTCGCCGCGAGACCTTCGATGGGAAAAACCGCACTGGCCTTGAACGTTGCGCAACATGTTGCGCTGAAGAAGTCTCTGCCATGTGGCATTTTCAGTCTTGAAATGTCGAAACAGCAGCTGCTGATGCGGTTTTTGTGCGCGGAGTCTCTTGTTGATGCCCATAAAGTCCGCACGGGATACATCGGCAAGGACGATTTCCGCCAGCTGATCGACGCGTTGGGGGCGGTGACGCGCGCGCCGTTGTATATCGATGATTCGTCCTCGCTCACGATTATGGAGATGAGAGCCAAGGCGCGCCGGCTCAAGGCTGAACACGGGCTTAGCTTGCTCATTGTGGACTACCTGCAGCTCATGTCCGGTTACGGTCGCGTGGAGAATCGCGTCCAGGAAATTTCGGGAATTTCCCGTGGTTTGAAGGGACTTGCCAAGGAACTCGAGGTTCCGATCATTGCGCTCTCTCAGTTAAGCCGCGCGCCCGAGCAGCGTCAGGGAGATCACCGTCCTCAGTTGTCCGATCTTCGGGAATCGGGTTCAATCGAGCAGGACGCGGACGTGGTCTTGTTCATCTATCGTGAAGAAGTCTACAAGCGTGATGAGGAGAACGAAGGTAAGGCCGATCTGATCATTTCCAAGCAACGTAATGGACCGATCGGCACCGTCAAGCTTGCCTTTTTAAAACAGTACACCAAGTTCGAGAACCTCCTCGAAGCCTATTAGCAACACCTCGCCTTTAGTTCACCGCGTTCACTCCGGTTTGGTTACAATGGGCTCGCTTCCAGTCAGCCCCGGCCTGGACCAAGGTTGTTGAGCTTGAAGACCAGAACCCAATACGCGTGTCAGCAATGTGGCTATGTTTCGACCAAATGGATCGGGCGGTGTCCGTCGTGTCAGGAGTGGAATTCGCTTGTCGAGGAGCGAGCTTCCTCAACATCTTCTGACGATCGGCCGCGGTCCTGGGATTCAACGCCCGTCGCCTTCGAGGACATTACGGGAGCGGAGGCACCCCGCACGCCTACCGGCATTGCGGAATTCGATCGTGTGCTCGGTGGAGGTGTTGTCGCAGGGGCGTTGATGCTGCTTGGCGGAGATCCCGGAGTCGGCAAGTCGACGCTAATGCTCGACGTCGCATCCCGCCTCGCGGCTCAGGTACGGGTGCTTTACGCTTCGGGGGAAGAATCGGCACAACAGATCAAGTTGCGCGGCAGCCGTATGGCCATCGCTGCCGGGAATCTCCAGGTCTACGCCGAGATGAGCATCGAGAAGATCCTTGCAGCTGCAGAAGACCTCAAAGCAGCCGTCGTCATCATCGATTCCGTCCAGACGACATTCAGCGAAAAACTGGAAATGGCGCCGGGGAGCATCGGTCAGGTGCGGGAAGTGGCTTCGCAGCTGTTGTTCTGGGCAAAGAAGACACACACTCCCGTGTTTCTGATCGGTCACGTCACAAAGGACGGCGCCATTGCCGGACCTAAAGCGCTAGAGCACATCGTCGATACAGTCCTCTACTTTGAAGGTCCCCGACAGCATCCGCACCGAATCGTGCGCACGATCAAGAACCGGTTCGGTCCTGCAAATGAGCTTGGGATTTTCGAAATGGCAGGAACGGGTTTGCGCGCGGTCGAGAAGCCATCGGCATTGTTCCTTTCGCAGTCGGAAACCATGAAGCCCGGATCTGCTGTCGTGGCGTGTGTTGAGGGTTCCCGTCCTCTGCTCGTCGAGATCCAGGCGCTCGTTTCAAGAACCCACTTCGGAGCGCCCCGGCGGCTAGCCACCGGAGTGGATCCGCAACGGCTGGCACTGTTATCTGCAGTACTGGAGAAACGGCTCGGGGTGAACCTCTGGGATCAGGATATTTATCTCAACGTCGTGGGTGGGCTCGAGGTTGACGAGCCCGCTGCGGATCTTGCGATCGTGTCGGCGATCCTTTCCAGTCTGTTCAACAAGCCACTCCGGGGTTCAACAGTTGTCTTCGGAGAAGTAGGTCTCGGTGGAGAAATCCGTCCGGCTCTGTTTGCGGAACTGAGGCTGAAGGAAGCCACGATGCTGGGCTTTACCCGGGCCGTGACTCCGATAAACAACGGTACCGTGGAGTTGCGGAGCGGGCTCATCGAGGTGAATCCGGCGAAGAATCTGCAGGAGGCCCAGTCGGTGCTTTTCGAGTCGTAACAATGTTGTCGCCTGTGGGGATGTTTTTGAGATAATCGGCCCGCAATGAATTGGAAGTCATTGGTTTTATTCATTTTGCTGGTCGCCGGCGTTATTCTTCTTTATCAAAATTTCCTTCTGGACTTCGACTGGGCTCTATTCGTTTCCAGTTTGTCCACATTCCATCCTGGATGGCTTGCCGCGTCGGTCGCGTTTTCACTCATGACTTATCTGCTTCGTGCTGTTCGCTGGCGTGTGTTGCTGGCTCCCGTGAAGCGCGTTCCAACAGGCCCCTTGTTCTGGGCGACGATTGTCGGTTTCGCTGCAATTTACATTCTGGGACGAGCCGCTGAATTTGCGCGTCCCGTGTGGCTAACGCGCACCCAGCAGGTCCCGTTCACTACGTCGATGGCAACGATTATCGTCGAGCGATTTCTGGACGCACTGATGTTGATCGCGGTATTTGCTCTGGCTCTCATGACGGTTGAACTTCCAGGTGACGCGGCAGTTGTCTTGTCCAGCCTGAAGAATGCCGGATGGCTTGTCGCGGGCATCGCCGCAGCATCCATGGCGTTGTTGTTTGTCCTTCGGTCGCACGTCGCCTGGATTGCGGGATATATCCGTCATACTCGTTTTCCAGCGGTAGCGGCGCTGGTGGAAGACTTTGCCCGTGGACTGAGCTTTGTGGGCAGCACGAGAATTCTCGCGACCGTCATCCTTCATTCAGCTGCACTTTGGATGGTGATTGCGCTGCAGTCGTGGTTCATGTTCTTCGCGATGCGTCTCGATTTCTCTCTTGCCGCAGTCACGCTGGTGATGGTTGCAGTCGCGATCGGCTCGCTAGCCCAGCTTCCTGGAATTGGTGGCGGCTTTCAGGTTGCCTGGATTTTCTGTACGACGACATTGCTTATGCTTCCTGCCGAACAGGCTGCGGCAACAGCGCTATTCGCATTCGTGTTGAGTTATGCGCCGACCATTATCGTAGCTGCGCTATATCTCCTTGCTCAGGGGATTTCCGTGCGCGAGTTCACGAATTCCATCCGACATACTCGGTCGGAGTTCGTCTAGACCTGGAGAATGCGCGAGCAGGACTTC
>DASTBJ010000354.1:0-4694 GCA_035712125.1 Terriglobia bacterium | reverse complement strand
TACAGCGCCACGACTTTGGTGCCGCCGGACTATGTGTGCGTGGTAGACAAGTGGGGGAACCTGGTGCTGCGGAGGAAGACTTGAACCGCGTTTGCTCCCCTCCTCGGCTGAGGAGGGGTGGCGCCAAGCGCCGGGGTGGTGCTGGCCACGTAATCGGTTTTCTGGACCAACACCACCCCAGCCGAGGCTGGGCCTCGGCTTTCCCCTCCTCGGCTGAGGAGGGGACTTCTCCTTCCTCAAAGAGGTTCAGGCTGGTGGCGCCATGAAACCCATCGACCCTGTACAACTCGAGATCTTCAAGAGTCTCTTCCATGCGATCGCCGAAGAGATGGGCGCAACTCTGAAACGGACGGCGTTCTCTCCCAACATCAAAGAGCGACGCGACTACTCCTGTGCGCTTTTCGATGCCGAAGGCCACATGATCGCTCAGGGCGATCACATGCCGGTACACCTCGGATCCATGCCGCTTTCGGTGAAAGCTGCGATCGAGAGGCGCGACATTCGCCCCGGCGACATGATCATGCTCAACGATCCGTATGCCGGCGGCACGCATCTCCCGGACATTACTTTGGTCTCCGGCGTATTTCAGAAGGGAACATTGCGTTTCTATGTCGCCAGTCGGGCGCACCACTCCGACGTCGGCGGTATGTCGCCGGGTTCCATGCCGATTGCAGAGGAGATCTACCAGGAAGGGCTGCGGATACCGCCCGTCAAACTGGTCGCCGGTGGTGTGATCAACCGGGATGTGTGGGATCTTGTGCTCTACAACGTACGCACTCCACAGGAGCGCGAGGGGGATCTCTCCGCGATGTTTGCGTCAAACAGGACGGGAGAACGCCGCCTTCTGGAAGTTGTCGCAAAATACGGCTGGCCTTCGGTGAGCCGTTGCGTCCACGAGATTCTTAACTACTCCGAGCGCATGACGCGCCTCGCGATTCGCGCGATCCCGGACGGCGTGTACGACGCGGAAGACTTCCTCGATGACGACGGCGTCCGTGACCGGCCCATTCGGATTGCAGTGACCATGCGCATTCGAGGAGACAAAGTCGAAGTGGACTTTTCGAAATCGGATCCGCAGGTGCAGGGAAGCGTGAATGCCGTCTACGCCATTACGGCCTCAGCGGTTTTTTATGTTTTCAGAACGTTGGTTGAGACGCCGATACCTTCAAACGCGGGCGGCATGCGCCCCATTCGAATCCTTGCGCCTGAAGGTACGATTGTGAATGCGTTGCCTCCCGCCGCCGTGTGCGGAGGGAATGTCGAGACGTCGCAGCGAATCGTGGACGTTCTCTACAAATGCCTTGCTCAGGCTCTGCCGCACCGCATTCCCGCAGCCAGCCAGGGCACGATGAATAACCTGACGTTCGGCGGTGTGGATCCGCGCAACGGACAGGCAGTTGCGTACTACGAGACGGTCTGCGGAGGCATGGGCGCTCGTCCGCATCTTGACGGGATCTCCGGCGTGCACACCCACATGACAAACTCGCTCAATACCCCGGTCGAAGCATTCGAGCACAGCTACCCGGCGGAAATCCTCCGTTATGGACTGCGCCACGATTCCGGTGGGCACGGGCAAAGCCGCGGGGGTGATGGTGTGATCCGGGAGATTCGCTTTCTTTCGAGAACACAGGTTACTGTCCTTTCGGATCGAAGACGGTTTCCACCGTATGGTCAGAACGGAGGTGGCGATGCTCGTGCAGGCCGGAACGCCATTCGACGTGTAGATGGCCGGGTCGAGGAGATGCCCGGAAAGTTCACCGCGTGGCTGGAGCCGGGCGACGTATTGTTGATAGAAACGCCGGGTGGCGGCGGGTGGGGAAGTCAGGGGGGCTGAAGGTGCTTCCCTGGAAAGCCTCAGGGACGTCCCTGATATCCCGTCCGGGTGCGGACGCTATCGTTTTTGCGAGTCGTGACTTTGATGCTGTGGAAGCCATCGTTGTCTGACGCGGACGGGTAGTAGCCGAGGGTATATTGGCCACGAAGTTCCTCCGCGATGGTATTTAGAATCCTGTCGATCTCTGATGTTCCCTGATCGATAAACGTATCTGCGAGAAGAAATGCCCTGCCGCCGCTGTTTTCTGCGAACTGGTTCAGGACCGTCATGTTGACCCCGCTAACGGTGGCTTGGCTTCCCCGGCGGTTTGTTCCCCGGTTAGCAATGACGGTCGGACCTCGTGAGGACGACGAGGGCGTGGGCAATGTGAACGGTACGTGCTCGTTGGGGTCCGCGTAGACAGTCTGTGAGGTACCGAGACCGTATACCAGCACTTCTGCGCCGCGGATCGTTCCAAGCAGTGAATCCAGCGTCGCGACCTTGCTTCCTGCGTCCATGCCGTCGGAAATCACCAGGATTGCGCGCTTGTCATGCCGGCCTCGCTCGACCTTGTCGATTGCTTTCGTCAGGCCATCGAAAAGGAGCGTGCTTCCGCCGACATTCAGCGAAGACAATGCCTTCGCAAGCTTTCTGCGATCGCTCGTGAAGTCTTGCTCCAGAGTGATCGTCCGCGCGAATGTCATCAGGAAAATATCGTCGTTCGGGTGGATATTATGGAGAAAGCGTTCGACCGCAGCAGACGCGGCGCGCATCTTGCCGGCCATGCTCCCACTGGTATCAAGCAGGATTCCGACGCTTACCGGTACGTCACGATCCTGGGTGAAGTGCGTGATCTTTTGAGGAACACCATCTTCCAGAACAGTGAAGTCTTCTGGCTTCAGATCCGGAACGAATTTACCTCGCGTATCGGTGACTGTCGCGACGACGTTGACCAGACGGACGTCGACCCGCAGGGTTGTCGGTTCCTGAGCCGCGAGCGTCAGTCCGGCGAGTATCGCGGTAGCAACGGCGATTACATATCTCATGGTTTTCGAATGCCGAGAGTATATCGCTTTTCGTGCTAGCATGGCGGCCCTATGGTGACTGCGGATCTATTTCGACAGGCGCTGGGCAATTGGGGCACCGGCGTGACCATCGTATCGACTGCGGGTGACGGAGGCAAACCGTACGGCCTGACCGTCAGTTCTTTCACTTCTGTGTCACTGGACCCGCCTTTGATTCTTGTCTGCCTGGATAACCGCATCAGTGGATTGCAGGCCTTCATGGATTCCAAAACCTTCGGAGTCAGTGTGCTTGCCGAAGGTCAGGCGGATCTGTCGACGCTGTTCGCCAAAAAGGATACCCAGCGTCCCGAGGAGTTGTACTTCACGGGAAAGACCGGCGTGCCGTTGATCCGAGGATCGCTTGTCGGAATCGAATGCAAGACCCATGCGGTCTACCCCGGCGGAGATCATCAGATACTGCTTGGAGAGGTAGATGCCGTCGAGTTCGGCGCCGCGAAAGACGGCCTCGGCCCGTTGCTGTATTTTCGGGGGAAGTACGGCAAGCTCGGGTAGTAAATCGGACGCGCGTTGCTGGGAAGGATGCCGTCACGCAATTATCGGTTTGAGGTGCGGGACGCATCCGATTTCTCACGAAAACCTCGGTATCGTCGGATTAATCCGCGACACCACCTCATACGCAATCGTCCCGATCTTCTCCGCAAGTTCCTCCACGCGGATTTCCGCCGTGCCCTGACGTCCGATCAGAACGACTTCGTCATCCAGCTTGACCTCGACATCCGTGACATCGATGGCGATCATGTTCATCATGACGCGCCCGATAACCGGAACAGCCTGACCTCCAACGAGGACGCGTCCACTGTTGGAGAGTTTGCGGTCATATCCGTCGTAATAACCGATCGGTAGAATGCCGATTCGCATCGGATGGCTTGCCTGGTACGTCAGACCGTAGCCAACGAACTCTCCGGGCTTGATTGTCTTGATCTGGGCGATCCGCGTTTTCCAATGAAGCGAAGGATTCAGGGAAATCCGTCGTCCGCGCTCGCGTGCGGCCAGCTGTGTTTCGCGTGACGGCCAGATTCCGTAGGTGCCGATACCCACCCGGATCATGTTAAATCCGGTTTCCGGATAGAGCAGCGCTCCGCTCGTCGCGGACGCATGAATCCAGGAGGGGCGAGCGCCGGCGTCCTTCACGATGGCAGAAGCACGCCGAAATTCCTCGATTTGAAACTCCGCGAACGTTGGGTCTAGTGTGTCCTCTATATTGGCGAAGTGTGTATAGAGGCCTTCGATTTCGAGGTTTGGCAATGCGAGCAGCCCTTCGACGAAAGATTTCAGTTCGTCGATAGCAACCCCTTGACGGTGCGTCCCCGTTTCGACCTTGAGGTGGACGCGAGCCGTCGTACCTCTTTGTTTTGCACAGGCCGAGAGCCCGGCCGCTACATCCTGTCGATAGACGACCTGGCGAAAGTCTCCCGAAAGGATGTAGTCCAGCCGTTCGACCTCCGTGTGCCCGAGGATGGCGACAGGTCTATCGATTCCCAGATCCCGCACAGCGAGACCCTCTTCGAGATTGTTAACTCCAAGCCAGTCGGCGTGCAGCGCGGCGACCGGTGCAACAACCTCGAGGCCGTGACCGTACGCATTTGCCTTTACAATCGCCATCACGCCCGTACCTGGAGCTACGATGGAACGAAACGATTCGATATTTTTTCCGATAGCGGCCGTATCGATTTCAATCCAGCTCAGCATCGCAATATTCTATTCTAACGACGCCCATGAGTGCCTTGACCGAGATTTCAGGCCAACCGGCTGATGCATCCGTTACCGGCCGCTGGATTTTTGATCGCATCAACGAT